>CAZSJF010000031.1:2764-14370 GCA_964606705.1 uncultured Bacteroidales bacterium | reverse complement strand
ATATTCTTAAGAATATTTTACCGAGTATACGTTTTAAAAGCAAATTCAGAAAACTCATATTAAAAAATGTTAAATAAGTATGTCATATAATCTCACTCATATAAAAGAGCTCGAGTCGGAGTCAATGTTTATCATCCGAGAAGTGGCCGCACAGTTTGAAAGGCCTGCATTGCTCTTTTCGGGAGGGAAAGATTCTATAGTCATGCTTCATGTTGCACGCAAGGCTTTCTGGCCTGCAAATATTCCTTTTCCTTTATTGCATATAGATACAGGGCACAACTTTCCAGAAACTCTTGAATACAGGGATGATCTTGTTAAAAAGATAGGTGCAAAACTTATAGTCGGCTATGTGCAGGAATCTATTGACAAAGGAAAAGCTGTTGAGGAAACAGGCCCTAATGCAAGCAGAAATATACTGCAGACTGTTACTTTACTTGACACCATTGAAGAGCATAAGTTTGATGTTTTAATGGGAGGGGCACGCAGGGATGAGGAAAAAGCCCGCGCAAAAGAAAGGATTTTCTCGCACAGGGATGAGTTCGGACAATGGGACCCTAAAAACCAGAGGCCAGAACTGTGGAACCTGTTCAACGGAAAGAAAAAAATCGGTGAGCATTTCAGGATATTCCCTTTGAGCAGCTGGACAGAAATGGATGTATGGCAGTATATCCTGCATGAAAAAATCGAAATGCCGTCATTGTATTTTTCTCACGAAAGGGAAGTTATCAGCAGGAACGGCACTCTGCTTGCAAAGACAGACTTCATCCCGCTGATGAAAGGCGAAAAGCCTCAGAAGATGCGTATCCGATTCAGGACCATAGGAGATGCGACATGCACAGGAGCTACAGTATCCGAATGTAATACAGTTGAGGAGATAATACAGGAAGTGGCTGCTTCCAGAATAACGGAAAGAGGCGGAAGATACGATGACAAACGCTCAGATGCAGCTATGGAAGACAGGAAAAAAGAAGGGTACTTCTAGATTATATTTCGGCGCTTCGACACTTCGGCTCCGCTCAGTGTCCCTCTGCTCAATGTGCAATATTTTTCGATTTTACACAATTTTTTACAAACCGTTTTCGTTATTATATAGAAAACCAATTAAATTTTATATAGCCATGAAAACACTGAAATTATTATTAGCAATTTGCTTCTGTGCAAACAGCATATGTGCTTTTTGCCAGCAGGAAAATGAAAAACAGGATAAAAAATTAAAATTATCAGGTTTTAATGTTGAGTCAAACTTTCTGAATTTAGGATATAATTATAAACCTTCATCTTTTCAGGAATTAAAAGAAGATGTTGAAGGTAATTCTTTAAATGATATTAGTGATTCGGCAGACTACTGGGGCAGCAATATGAAGACAAGATTTAAATATGAATTCGGTTTTAATATGATATTTAAAATCCCGGATTCTAAATACAACAGTGAAGTTCGCCTGGGGATAAGTTACTATACAGGTAACAGAAATTTTGATTATTACAAATTACAATCTTCTGTCTTAGATACATCTTATATGTATGGCGACACTGTGCATGTTGATCAGTATGTATCTGAAACGTATGACTTTGAGGAATCCATTAATGAATTATCTGTAAATGGAGCTTATCTGGTAAAAACAAACCCTGACAAAAGATTTTATTTTTTCACAGGGGTTGAATTAAAAGCGGGAATCTCAATAAAGTCGCCAGCTAAATTTTTTTATAAACAAAACATATCGACAATAACAGTTAATAATTATGGTTATTGTTATTACGGTACACATCCTTATCTCTCCGATTCAGACAAACGTTATTATACACCAAAATCAAATATATTTATAATGTCTATTCTTCCTGTGGGAATGAATTTCAGAATGTCAAAAAAGGACAATATGTTGAGCCATTTCAATGCAACACTAAGAATCAATGCAGGCCTTGCTTACAAACAGGTGTCTGGCGGTAACAGGTATTTCAGCACTTTATATGGTTTTGGTGCAGGGATAAAATATAATATATAGCCGCAAGATATAAAAAACAAAGCGAACGGACAAATTGGCTTATAAAATTGTATTACGCTTAGGGAAAACTATATTAAAAAGTTAGTTCCAATTGGGGTGTTTCATTGTAAACCTTGCCATTAAGCATTCTGCCGTTCTTTTTCTTATTAAAGCCACCCCACTGTTTAAAGAAGAATGAAACGCCGGCTTTTTCACACTGCTGTTGTAATGATGTAACCCAATTTTCATTTATCGGGCGCGGTGTGCGGCCGCTTTCCCCGCCAGCAATTAACCAGTCAATATTTTTAAAATCAATATTTGTTACAGGACCAATCAGTGGCTCACAGGAAAGGAATTTTGTAAATGCACCTGTATTCCGTAAATGGTCTATCCTGTATTTAAAATCATTATTTTCAACTGTTACTCCCATCCATATATTACTTGTCCAGTTAAGTTTGCTATTCACTTCAGCCAGTCGCTCTGCGCGTTTGGTCAATACCTGGAAAACATGCCTGCGGTTATCATTCATTACTTTAAACACTTCTTTAATATATGATAATGGCACCTTTTCATGAAAGAGGTCGCTCATGGAATTAACAAAAATAATTTTCGGCTTTTTCCACTCATAAGGAATAGAAAGAGTATCGGGATGTAAGGTAATCTCAAATCCGTTTTTGTATTTTTCAACACCCATGCCATACAGGCGTTTAGCCATGACTTCAGCATAGCAAAAACGGCAACCGGCAGATACTTTACTGCATCCTGTTGTGGGATTCCATGTCATTTCTGTCCATTCTATTTTTGATTCAGCCATGTTTTTTTGATTTTTCTATTTATTTCGTTCCTACGGAACTTCAAACGATTTGCATTACCTTGTTTTACAGATATTACGTCCCATACGGGACGCGATATCTGTAGTAAATAATAACAGAAACCAAAGTAAGCCCCGTAGCGGGCGATATATATTTACTAACTGACGGGTTAACCCGTCAGTTATCATAGACACCCCGCTTCTGCGACAAGGAGTTTCATTTATTAAAACCTCATTCTTTTTTTTTCTTCTTCCCCTCCACAAATATCCCCGCCACATATTTATCATACAGCTCAAATAAAAACTCAATGCGTTTTGTTTCGTTAAGAAACGGCTGCGGGCGGTAGCAGAGGTCAACGGCTTTGTCAAGTTCCTGATGTGCTTTTACAAGCGCAGGCGGCATTGTTAAAGGGTCGTATAAATCTGCTAAACTGCTTCCCGGAAATTCTTTTCTTACATCCAAAACTTTTTGCGCCGCCGTTTCAACTGATTTTATTTGCTTTTCGGTTGGAACTTCCGGCCATGGATAGTTGTTGTAAACTATATCTTTTGAGTAACGAAAATCGCTTTTAAGACGACCACAAACAGACTTAACCCAAGCCATATGCATTTCAGAAGCTAAAACACCAAAATGAAATATGCTTGCATTTTCAATCATGTAAATACTATTACTAGGAATATAATTTTTGTCTAAGAATCCAAATGGAATATATTTTCTGTTTTCAGATGTAGTAGCAGGAATTACAATAAAAGACTCCGGATTTTTCAAATCTCTGAATAAAGATGGAGTATCAGCTAATTTACGTGTATCAGCAAATGTACTTTGCAATCTAAATTCTTTTACATTATTAATCTTTTCTAGAAGCAAAGGAAGATTTCTTATTTCCTTAGGATCTGCATCTACTAACCAAAAACACCATCTTTCATCATTATTTAAATATTCTTTCCCGCTAACTATTTTTTTTAAAAATGCAGAACCTCTAGTTTCTTTACTAATATATTCATCCTTTTCTTCTTTTGATAAAATCAAAAATCCTCCTTCTGTTGGCTGATTTCCTTTAAAAATTTCAGGTACACCACATAAAGGTTTTGTTCTTGATAATAAATAAAAATCTTTTCCTCCTATTAAATATGAATTAATATTTTTTACTTTTATTTCATGCGGTTCGCCTTTAATATCCTCGTATTCAAAAATGCGTTTATCATTTATATCAAAATTAGAAAATCCAATAATTACCACATGAACAGCTGCTTTGCCACGCGCTTCATTTGTCCATTTAAAAGTGCGGTGGGCAAAATGAATTTTTATTCTGTATTTATTAAATAATTCATTCCACAAAATACCAACCTGTTCGCCCTGCGAAATAGAGTTTGTGGAAACAAAAGCAACTTTTGTTTTGTCCTGCATTTTTGAATCACCCTGTTGTTCTGCAGAAGAATATTTTTGCAAATACTGAGCAGCTTTGATATACCAGCATGTTACATAGTCAAGAACACCGGCACCTTTAACACTAGAAAAGATTCTAAACAAATCAGCTTTTTGAGATTCATTCTGCAATTGTTTGCCAATAAACGGCGGATTTCCGAAGATATAATCAAAGCGCTGTTCGCGTTTTTCAAATGGTATCGGTTCAATCAGGCTGTGCCAGTCTGTTTCAAGGGCATTTTTATTTGCAATATTTGCACTTTTACGCAAAGGCAGGCGCGCGTAGTATTCGCCAAATTCCTCACTGAGTTTCATGTTCATCTGGTGGTCCATGAGCCACATGGCTACCTGCGCTATCTGTGCAGGAAATTCTTCTATTTCTATTCCGTAAAATTTATCAACATCAATTTTACAGAAGACACTTAAATCATGTGCAATAACCTGCTGCTCGCTTTTATGGTACTGGCGTATTATTTCCATTTCCAGCAGCCGCAACTCACGGTATGCAATTACAAGAAAGTTCCCGCAGCCGCAGGCAGGGTCAAGAAAGCGCAGGGTGGAAATTTTTTCGTGAAATTGAATTAACTTTTTTCTTTCGTCTTTAACAGATTCAAATTCCTTGTATAAGTCGTCAAAAAATAAGGGTTTTATAAGCTTAAGTATATTTTTTTCTGAAGTATAATGAGCGCCAAGATTTCTTCTTTCCTCAGGATTCATCACTGCCTGAAACAAAGAGCCGAAAATGGCAGGAGAAATTTTTCCCCAGTTTAAACTGCAGCAGTCAAGCAGGGCATGTCTCATCTGGCTGTCAAACGAAGCGGGAGGAAGAGTTTCTTCAAAAAGTTTTCCGTTAACATAAGGAAACTGCGCCAAATCCTCATCAATATTTTTCAAGCGGTTTTCTTTAGGCGTGTTAAGGGTATGAAATATCTGTGCAAGGTGCATGGCAATATCGCTGCCATCTTCTTTGGTTTTATTTTCAATATAAGTTTTAAAAGCATCCCGTTCAAATATTGTTGAATCTTCAGCGAAAAGGCAAAACAAAAGGCGGACCAGATAAACTTCAAGAGCATGACCCGTATAGCCAACTTCTTTAAGTTTGTCATGCAGTCTGGCCATTTTCTGCGCTGCTTCTATGTTTACAGGGTCTTCTTCTTTAAACGTTTTCTGCTGATAACCCAGTATAAACCCGAATAATTTTATGTTTTTGTATAAATCTTTGAGATGGAATTCACAATCAGTATTTTCTTCAAGGTCGTGTAAGCGAAACCGCTGAAAATCTGAAACCAGAACATATTTAGGAAGTTCTTTTTCGTCTAATCCGGGGAAATAATCAATAGCCTGCTGAAAAGCTTTATCCAGATCTTTTCCTTTTGATTTATGTTCCACCAGTAACATTCCCGGCCAGAATAAATCAACATAACCTTGTTTGTTGTTGAGTTTCTGTACATATAATTCAAAAGCAGCAACACGCCTGCGGTTAATGCCAAATACATTAAAGAAGCTGTCCCAGAATGTTTTTGCTTCAGCGTCCTCGTTATATTCGTTTTCCCATTCTTTTGAGAAAGCAACTGCACGTTGTCGTATTTCGTTCCAGCTTAAAGGCATTTTAAAGAAGGTCTGTTAAATTGCTAATTTAATAATAATATATAAATTATATACCTATTAATACTTTAAATTTTATTACCAAAACATTGACAAAATAACTTCCGTTTAAAAAAAATCTTTACTTTTGTCTGTTTCAGCATAATTATATATTATGGATTTCAACGAAGTAATATTTTTTTCTTCTTTCATTGTGGCAATATTATCCATATTGCTTTTCGACCTGGGTGTTTTCACCAGAAAAGGCCACCACGTCTCTTTTAAGGAATCTATTTTATGGACAACAATCTGGGTGTTATTGTCAATGGTATTTTATTTTATCATAAGAACCCACGGCGATCTTATACATGGCATTGGCAACTATAATGATATTGCGGTATTAACAGATAAATACCAGCATAAAATTGCTTTAATTCAGGGTGATTATGAAAAGAGCCTGCAAATATATAAAAGCAACCTTGCCCTTGAATATCTTACAGGCTACCTTATTGAATACTCGCTTTCAATGGATAACATATTTGTTATAATCATGCTGTTCATTTCATTCAATGTCAGGAATATTTACTACAAAAGGGTTTTGTTCTGGGGGATTCTTGGAGCAATAATCATGAGGTTTATATTCATTTTCCTGAGTTCTGCACTGATACAGAAATTTTCATGGATATTGTATTTATTCGGGGGCCTGCTTGTATTTACAGGAGTAAAAATGTTTTTAACGCGCGACAAAGAAAAGAAGATAGACCCGCAGAATCACGGCATAGTAAAATTTACTTCAAAATATTTTTCCGTTTACCCGAGATTTGTGAAGCAGTATTTCTTCATAAAAAAGAATAAAAAACTTATGCTTACTCCTTTGTTTATAATACTGCTCGTTATAGAATTCACAGATGTTGTTTTTGCCGTTGACTCCGTGCCTGCGGTTTTTTCCGCAACAAAAGACCCGTACATAGTTTTCTTTTCTAATATCTTTGCAATATTAGGACTTCGTTCATTATTTTTTCTGCTGATGAATATCTTTGACAAATTCCATTATTTAAAAATAGGGCTTTCTGTATTGCTTACTTTCATAGGCCTGAAAATGATTCTTGAACACTGGGTGGAAAAACTGAATTTCACAACAGCACATTCTCTGTATATAATAGCTTCCATATTGCTGATAAGCATAATTGCTTCACTGCTGTTTCCTAAAAAAGATATAAAACCTAAAAATATCATCAAATGAAACCAGTATTTTTCAATTTTATTAAGCAGCATTTCTTTATGACAATCATCCTGTCAGTTTTAATTTTATCGTCATGCCGCAAGTTTGAAAAAGAACGTGATGACGGCGCAAAGCTTTTAGACATTGTATTCAAAGGCAGCCTCCAGAATCCTGCATGGTCGCCTGACGGCAATTATATTGTTTTTACAAAATTTAAAAAATATAATGAGGAACCAGCGGCAATAATAAAGCTTGATCTTTCCAATAATTCGACAACAACACTTGTTTCAGACGGTTCAGGGAATGTCAACCTGCCCGGTTCGTGCTGGAACGATTCATTAAACAAAATCGTCTTCTCTTCCTCACGCGAGCCGCATGATGAAATCTATATGATTGACGAGAACGGCACTTCAGGCACTGAAACACAGGTTACCAGCCGCACAGACAAAATGGCTTACGAACCTTCATTCTCTCCTGACGGGCAATGGGTGGTATTTGAATCTCACTATCTGGAACAGGAGGGCAGCGGAGTGATCACCAAATACAAGCTTGACGGGAGTTCGGGATACGTAGCCCTCACAACTGAAGGTGAAGACTGCCGCCAGCCAAACTGGTCGCCTACCAATAATTATATCGTCTATCAGAGGTACACATCCGACAGCTGGCAGCTATGGCTTATAAAACCTGACGGGACGGACAACAAGCAGCTTACTTCCGGCACCGGTGAAAAAACAGACGCGTCATTTTCTCCGGATGGGAACTGGCTTGTTTACAGCTCAAACGAAGCGGATGAAGACTATGCAAACCTTTTCATCATCTCTGTAAACGGAGGCAGTTCAATAAGAGCAACAAATTATAAAGGATATGATGGAGCCCCTTCATGGTCACCTGACGGCAATTATATTGTGTTCGAATCCCGTTTTAAAGACCCCGACGGAACAAAAGGAACAAAACTTTATAAAATCTCAGTGCCGGCACATTAATCAATTTTGCACCTCAACGTTTCAACATTTCGACACTTCGGCGTTTCGACAAGCTCAACGACCTCAGTGTCTCCCCACTCAATAAAATATCACAAAGTGGAATTTAAAAGTTTACCGGAAGATATTAATTTTTCAAGCGGCTTTTCATACAGGCTTTTTTCAAGGCTTTCCATGTATTCGTTCCTGTGCATATCCGTGCCCAGGAATTCAATCATATTATTTTCAATAAGTCTCCCGGCCATTTTTTTTGTCGGCAGGGAATAAAAACCGCTAAGGGAAATTATGTTCATCTGAAAAAACACTTCCCTGTTTTTCAGATCCTCTATTTTGGCAAAATCGTCATACCAGTATGAATACCGTTCAGGATGAGCAAGTATTACTTTATACCCGTTGATCTGAAGTTCAAAAATTATTGTCAGCAAACTGCCGGGTGTGTTAATGAAAGGAAGCTCAATCAGTATATATTTTCCGCCGAATGTCAGAAGTTTTCCTGTTTTGTAAAAATTCTCAAAGCCGTCATCAATCAAATATTCTGCTGCAACACCCAGTTCGATATTTATGCCTTCCTTTATCACAGCAGTCCTGAGTTTTTCAAAATTTTCTGTTATGGTTTCAGCAGAATTTTTATAACAGTCGCCAATAACATGAGGCGTAATAATAAGTTTTTTATAACCTAACGATGAAAGTTTTTTTATCAGCAACAAGGATTCCTCAATGCTTTCAGCTCCGTCATCAATACCGGGTATTAAATGAGAATGCATGTCAGTATGCAGCACTGATAAATCAACAGGAGAAGCAAGTTTATTTTTCGGAAATATTTTTTTTAAGAACGGCATATCAGATTAAAATAAATTATTTTCGGGATTGTTAATCTGGTATAATAATCCGTATTTTGTGAACTCTGTGCAAATCTTTGTGTTCTCTGTGGTAAAAAAAATTTAACCACAAAGTACACTAAGAAAATTTCACAAAGAACACAGAGATATATATTTGATTAACAATACCCTATTTTAAAATTACAAACTTTCCTTAAACCAGTCAATAGTCAGCTTCAGCCCCTGCTCGATATTTATTCCGGGATTATAATTTAAAACCGACTTTGCTTTTGATATATCGGCAAAGGAATGCCTGATGTCACCCTGTCTTTCCTTTTTATACACCGGTGTTATATTTGATCTGATCTGGTTTTTTAAAACATCAAAAAGTTTGTTTATAGTTATATTTCCGCCATAAGCAATGTTATATATCCGGCTCAATGTTTTTTTGTCCTCACAGAAAATGGCCTTTATGTTTGCCTGGACAGCATTTTCAACAAAAGTGAAATCCCTTGTCTGCTCGCCATCGCCATAAATTAAAGGAGATTTATTGTTTAACAGTGCCTCTATAAAAAGTGGTATTACAGCGGCATAAGGCCCTTCCGGATTCTGCTTAGGCCCGAAAATATTGAAATATCTCAGTCCTATTATTTCCATATTGTAGTTCCTTGCAAAAACAGCGGCATAAAGTTCATTTACAACTTTTGAAACAGCATAAGGGGATAAAGGGTTTCCCGTTTTTTCTTCTTTTTTAGGAGAAACTTCACTGTCTCCGTAAACTGAGGAGGAACTTGCAAATACTATTCTTTTTATCTTTGACTTTTTAGCTGCAACCAGTATATTTAAAAAACCGGTAACATTTGAATTATTTGTGGTAACAGGGTCTTCTATTGACCTGGGCACTGAGCCGATAGCAGCTTCATGCAGCACGTAATCCATACCCGCACATGCATTGTAACAGTTATCTATGTTACATATATCCTGTTCTATGAATTCAAAATTTGATCCGGAGATGAAAGGCTCGATATTTTTTCTGAAGCCTGTTGACAGGTTGTCGATGACACGCACTTTGCCTGCTCCGTATTTAATAAGGTATTCAACTATATTTGAGCCTATGAACCCTGCTCCGCCGGTCACCAGAAAAGAGCTTTTGCTTATATCTGCCGTATGAAAAGGCTTATTATACATGGCTATCTTCTCAAATACTGATTTTCGTAATAATTCTGATATTCTCCTGAAGTAACACCGTCGAGCCATTCCTGATTGCCCAGGTACCAGTCAACAGTCCTTTCCATCCCTTCCTCAAATTTCAGTGATGGCTTCCATTTCAGTTCTTTCTGAATTTTTGATGAATCAATGGCATATCTTAAATCATGTCCTGCCCTGTCTTTTACAAATGTAATAAGATTTTCAGATGTTCCTTCTTTTCTGGACAGCTTCTTATCCATAATTTTACATAAAAGCCTGATGAGGTCAATATTTTTCCATTCGTTGTTGCCGCCTATATTATACGTTTCACCAACCTTGCCTTTATGAAAAATTATTTCAATAGCATTTGCATGGTCTTCAACATAAAGCCAGTCCCTTACATTTTCGCCTTTGCCGTAAACAGGTATGGGTTTATTGTTCCTGATGTTGTTTATTGCAAGAGGAATGAGTTTTTCCGGGAACTGAAAAGGCCCGTAATTGTTGGAGCAGTTGGAAATCACTGCCGGCAGATTAAATGTATGGTTGTAAGCCCTTACGAGATGGTCGGAACTTGCCTTTGAAGCGGAATAGGGGCTTTTGGGATCATAGGCAGTTGTTTCGGTAAAAGATCCTTCAGAACCCAGGGAGCCGTATACTTCATCTGTTGAAATATGATAGAACAGTTTATCCTCAGGATTGTCTTTCCATTGACTTCTTGCGGCATTCAGCAGGTTGACCGTGCCGACAATATTTGTATAGATAAATTCCGTAGGGTTTGCAATAGAGCGGTCAACATGCGATTCAGCGGCAAGATGTATTATCCCGTCAAAGATAAGTTTGCCGAAAAGGTCAGAAACAAAAGCATTGTCAACAATATCTCCTTTTATGAATACATAATTCGGTTTGTTTTCAATATCTCTGAGATTCGCAAGGTTGCCGGCATAGGTCAGTTTGTCAATGTTTATAATTTTATATTCAGGATATTTTTTTACAAAAAACCTGACAACATGAGAGCCTATAAAACCTGCCCCGCCTGTGATTAAAATTGTTTTCATCGTTTATTATTAGGTTAACTGCTCAATATTTGTAAGCAAATGTAATGAAAAAAATTCATCAGAGGAAAAAGAAATTCATATTTCAGAGAAATACAATTTCCTTAAAATCACATTCAATATTTTTTTGCCTGTCAGCAACAAGTATTAACCTGCCGGATTCAGAGACACCGGTAATTCTTGCGTGAATGATCTTATCTTTGTACTTGTAATCAGCCTGAATGCTATATTTATAAAGGTTTTTCAGGTATTCAGCATCAATATTTTTTCTGCCGGTGTTTTTTAACTCAAGGTATCTTTTGTTCATAAAGCCAAGCAGGTTGTTTAATTCTTTTTTCAGGCCATACTCCTTGCCTGTAATCAGTTTCAGAGATACAGGATTCGGAATATTTTTGCCAAACTTATCCTGATTGACATTCAGCCCTATTCCTGTGACAGTCTGGCATATCTCATTTCCTGAAATGATATTTTCAATTAATATTCCTGCTATTTTCTTATTGTCAACATATATATTATTTGATAATTACCATTTTTTATGTTTCAAAG
>CAZSJF010000031.1:0-2754 GCA_964606705.1 uncultured Bacteroidales bacterium | reverse complement strand
TATCATTAGGCCACTTTATGCTTATTTTTTTCAATTTTATAATGGTTCTGAGATAATCGCATATTGCAAGGGAAGTTATTTTGTTCAGAAGGAACTGTTCGCTTAATCTAATAAAAGAAGGAAACCGGATTATACTGAAAGTTGAATTTTTGCTTTTCTCACTTTCCCATGTGTTACCCGACTGTCCCCTGCCTGCATGCTGATAACCGGCTATAATAACAAGCCCGTCTTCCGCCTCGTGTTTCTCTATCAGGCTTCTGGCATAATCATTGGTTGAATTGACACTGTCTAATTCAATTATTTTGTTCTTCATTACCATCTTATGAATCCGTATCAGAGGTTGTTTAAAATTTTTCTAAAAATATGAAAAAAATGTAAATTCAACAACAAATAGCCCGTAGGGCTTAAATAACCATAAAAAAGCAACAAAACAAAATTCTATTGCCCATAGGGCATAAACTATGTATAAAAAATATACCTTAAATTTTAATTCCCTACGGGAAAAAACTTATCAGCCAGATGCATATTTTTATTATCATTATTGCCCTACGGGCAAATACTTAATGAAATTCCTGAAAAATAAATTTCAAACCATTTCTTAGTCTGACAATACGAAGTTAAGATATCTTTCAGGCAGATTAACACTCTTGATTTTTATCCTGACTTTATCCCCCAACCTGTATTTATTGCCTGTTTTTTTACCTGTAACTGAAAAGGTATCTTCATTGATGCAGTAATAATCATCAGTCATATCTTTAAACGACACCATTCCTTCGCACTTATTCTCTGTGATCTCAATATATATACCTGCTCTGCTCATGCCCGAGATAATTCCGTCAAACAGCTGGCCTATCTTATTTTTAAAGAATTCTGCCTGTTTCAGCTTTATCGATTCTCTTTCTGCCTGTACGGCTTTATCTTCCATTTTAGAACAATGTATGCACATGTTCTCATAACTCTGTTCGTTTACGGATTGGCCGTTATGCAGGTATCTCTCAAGCAGCCTGTGGACAATAAGGTCAGGGTAACGCCTTATAGGCGAGGTAAAATGCGTATAATAATCAAAAGCCAGTCCGTAATGGCCTATATTTTTTGTTGAATAAACGGCTTTTGCCATCGTCCTTATGGCAAGCTGGCTTATTATATTTTCCTCCTGCTTTCCTGAAACCTGCCTCAGGATGCTGTTGAATGAACCGGCAATGCTACTACTTTTAGATACGTTCATATTTGTCTTATATCCCAGGCTGCGGACAAAATTATTGAATTCCTGAAGTTTTTCAGCAATGGGCATGTCATGGATACGGTAAACGAATGTTCTGCGGCTTTCTCCTTTTTTCTTTTTTCCTATCAGTTCGGCAACTTTTTTATTGGCAAGCAGCATGAATTCTTCAACAAGTTTGTGAGACTCTTTTGATATTTTTATATACACACCTACCGGGTTTCCTTTTTCGTCAAGTTTAAATTTGACTTCCCTTGATTCAAAGTTTATGGCATTGCTTTTAATCCTGTTATTCCTCAATGTCTGTGCCAGCCTGTTAAGAACGGATATTTCCTGCGCATATTCCCCTGTCTGTGTCTCTATTATTTTCTGCACTTCATCGTAATTATACCGCCTGTTTGATTTGATAATAGTCTTCCCGAACCATTGCCCGACAATTTCGGCATTGTCATTCATCTCAAAAACAGCAGAAAAACACAGTTTGTCTTCACCCGGATTAAGCGAACATATCCCGTTCGATAATCTTTCCGGCAGCATGGGGTTGACCCTGTCAACAAGATAGACAGATGTCCCTCTTGTATATGCCTCCCTGTCGAGTGCAGAGTTTTCTTTCACGTAAAATGAAACATCAGCAATATGGACGCCTGTTTCCCAGTTGTTATTTTTCAGCCTTCTTATAGAAAGTGCATCATCGAAATCCTTTGCATCCTCAGGGTCTATGGTAACAGTGAGAGTATCTCTGAAATCCCTGCGGCTGCGAATTTCACTTTCAGGGATATCAACAGATATTTTATCTGTCTCATTTATGGTCTTTTCGGAAAAAAATAACGGAAAATCATGTTCAATAAGGATGGACTGCATTTCAGTATCGTTTTCTCCGGGATATCCGATAACCCTGGTAATTTTTCCATACGGAAACTTTGAATTTTCAGGCCATCCGGTTACTTTGGCAATTACCTTATGCCCATTTTCAGCACCATTGAGTTCGGACAACGGAATGTAAATGTCAACAGAACCGTTGACCGGTTTCAGATAAACAATATTTTTCGAAATACTGACAATTCCTGTAAATTCATTTGTGGTTCTGGAAATTATCTCGGTGATATGCCCTTCTGCCCCTCTTGTATTCCTTTTTTTGAAATGTAAACCTTAACTTTGTCGCCGTTAAGGACACTTTTCACATTGTTAGGATAAATGGCAACTTCCTGATTTGTATCGTCACAAATAACGTATATTTTATCATTATGCTTAAATGCAACGGTGCCTGTAACATAACAGCTTGGGTCTGCATATTTATCAATATAGCCGGGATTGAGCCTGAATTTCCTGTTTTTATGATTTATCAATACGCCCTGCCGGCTTAATTCCAGCAGCACCGGTGTTATTATGCTTTCCTTCGCAGCATTTTTGACATTCAGTTTTTTCAACAATTGCTTCTGATTAAAAGTGGCAAAAGGAAAATCTCTGAAAAGGTCCAGTATGTTATCAACAAGAACTGTTTTTGTTGAAACAAACAACCAAACACACCCAACACA
>CAZSJF010000030.1:0-14393 GCA_964606705.1 uncultured Bacteroidales bacterium | reverse complement strand
AACACAGGTGTTACAGGTAATACGGGTGTAACGGGCAACACAGGCATAACAGGAAATACTGGCGTTACGGGCAACACAGGTGTGACAGGAAATACCGGCGTCACAGGTAACACAGGTGTTACAGGTAATACGGGTGTAACGGGCAACACAGGCATAACAGGAAATACTGGCGTTACGGGCAACACAGGTGTGGCAGGAAATACCGGCGTCTCAGGCAACACAGGCGTTACAGGAAATACAGGTGTAACAGGAAATACGGGAGTAACAGGTAACACAGGTGTCACAGGAAATACAGGTGTAACAGGCAATACTGGCGTCACAGGTAACACGGGTGTCACAGGCAACACAGGCAACACAGGCATCACAGGCAACACAGGCGTCACTGGAAATACTGGTATAACAGGTAACACTGGTGTCACGGGTAACACAGGAATAACTGGTAATACAGGAGTTACAGGTAATACTGGAATCGCAGGTAATAAAGGAGATACAGGTGTAACTGGAAATACAGGCGTAACAGGCTTGACGGGTCCGGTTGGATGTTTAACAGCGAATTATGTTATAAAATCAGATGGTACAAGTGCAATATGCACGCAGGCACCGATATATGATTCACCTACAGGTCCTAATAATGTTGGTATTGGTACAACAAATCCGCTAGAGCAGTTGCATATAACCCGCAATTTCAGACTGCCTGCCACAACCGGCTCAGGAGCAGGTGTTATTTTTGTGGATGCAAACAGATTTATTCACAACTATGGTACGTCAAATAACTTTTTTGGAATAAATGCCGGTAATTTTACGACAAGTGGTGGCGGTCAAAATCTGGGTGTTGGAATAGAAGCACTTAGTGCGCTTTCTACAGGAACATCTAATACAGCAGTGGGTTATCAATCATGCAATAATATTACAAATCATCCTGCAAATACTGCGTTAGGATGGAGGGCGCTTGCAAATGCTGGTGCAGCATTTTGGGGCAATTGCACTGCAGTTGGATATCTGGCTCTTGGCGGAGGCAATAATGCCGGCAGTAATACAGGGGTTGGAGTTCAGGCACTTTGGAAAAATACAACAGGGGATTACAATACAGCAATTGGTGCTTTTTCAATAGAACATAAAACATCAGGTGGCCACAATACTGCTATTGGTGCATATGCCGGCCATGGTGAAGGGGGAGGAGGAGCTACTTATTCATATAATTGTTTCATGGGGGATTCAGCAGGATATGAGGTTACCACCGGCTCGCATAATATTTTTATAGGAAATATGGCGGGAGAAGCTGTAACTACAGGTTCAAACAACATTGTAATCGGTCATAACAATCCTGTTCCGAATCCGACAGGAAATAATCAACTGATCATAGGCCACTATACCTGGCCTCCTACCACTGGTACTGCCGGACAGGTATTAACAACAAACGGGGCTGATCCGGCTCAATTAAGCTGGTCATCTGCTGCTGGTGGTAATAATACAAATTTTCAGTTTAATACTAACGGAACTGCTTATATAACAGATGCCGGTGGCACCCTTACTACTACTGCTGCTGCATGGTTAACTACAGGTAATACCGGCACAGTTTATGCTACCAATTTTCTTGGAACTATTGATAATCAGGGGTTGCAATTCAGGGTGAATAATTTACAGGCAGGGTTAATTGAGAATGCCGGCAGATTTAATACAGGTTTGGGTTATCAGGTGCTTGTTTCAACAACCGGATATAATTGTATAGCTGTTGGTTATCAGGCTTTGATGAATCAATCATCCGGATATCAGAATTCAGCTGCAGGTTATCAGGCACTTTTGAATAATACAACCGGTGTTGATAATACTGCTTTTGGCAGCGAGGCGTTAAAAGCCAATAATACTGGCTATTATAATACTGCTATCGGACAGCAGGCCCTTCTGAAAAATACAGGGGCAAACAGCCACAATACGGCAGTAGGTTCAGGAGCTCTCTGTAACAGTGTTTCCGGTTTTGAGAATACAGGCGTTGGAAGCGGGGTGCTTACTAATGTGACAACAGGTAAAGGAAACTCTGCTTTGGGTTACTATGCAGGAGGTTCTAATACTACCGGCTGGGGAAATGTATTTATAGGAAGATATGCAGGCTATAAAGCGGGAACTACAGGTGTTATGGTTAAAAATGTTTTTGTCGGTGATAGTAGTGGATTCAATGCTACAACAGGGTGTACAGGAAATGTTTTTATAGGTTACCGTGCAGGATTTAATGCAACCGGCAATAATAAATTATATATTAATAATTCAGAAACCGATCCGCCTCTTATTTATGGGGACTTCAGTACTGGTAATGTTGGTTTAGGAACTACTGGTCCATCATCTATTTTCCATGTATATAAAAATATTAATGATCCGTATGTTGCAAGAATAATAGTGTCAAACCCAAATGCAGGGAATACTGCATGCTCGAGTATTCTTTTTGACAATGGCACTGATTTTGGCGGAGTTAATCTTTATGGTACCGGATGGGTACCTCCTTTTGCTGGTGGTGACCAGATTCCACGTTCAACTTTATTATGGAACAGTAATTATGGTGTAACGATTAGTGCCGAGAATGCAGCAGGAATAATAAAATTCCATACTGGCGGCAGTGATGCTACAAGTGAAAGAATGAGAATATTGGCAAATGGAAGGGTAGGAATCGGAACTACTACTCCGGGATATCCGCTGGAAGTAAGCGGAGGTGTTAATCCCGGAAATACAAGTATGCGGTGGTTTACATATGCGACAGATAATACTGCAGTTCAAAATAACCAAAATCCTACAGTTGCTATTAAGGCAAATAATTCTATATGGACAACAGGAGGATTTTATGCTTCTTCTGATATCAGGGCAAAAGAAAATATTCAGTCACTTGTTTCAACAGAGTCCATTGACCTGATAAAGCAAATAAATCCTGTAAAATACAAGTGGATAGATGGTACAAAGTCCCAGCATCAGTACGAAGATGGATTTATAGCACAGGAAGTTGAAAAAATAATACCTGAAGCTGTAAATATAAATACTGATATAATTCCAAACATTATGGAATTGGTTGAAAATACAAATTATGCAGATAATAAATTAATATTTAACCTGAAAAAAGCCGATATGGTTCATGCAGGAGATATGCTGAAAATAATAACAGAAAAAGGCAATGAATATAAATTTAAAGTAGAATCGGCAGATAAAGGAGAAATAGTATTGAATACTGCTGGTGTGGAATTTAAGTCAGCAGATAGAATATTTGTATATGGGCAGGAAATCAGTGATTATAAATCCGTTGATTATGACAGGATTTTCACTATAGGAGTATCTGCTATTCAGGAACTGATAAAGAGAACAGATGAACAGCAGAAAGAAATACTTCAGCTGAAAAATGAAAATATCAATCTTAAGGTTGAAAATGAGGACTTCAAGACAAAACTCGGGACAATAGATGAGCTGGAAAAACGATTGAAAAGTGTTGAAGCTACACTCGGAACAGCCAATAAATGATAATAACTCTGATTTTTTAATACCCTTATGCAGATCATAGGGGTATTTTTTTGAAAAGTAAAATTAGATTAAAAATATTTTTGTTATATCTTTGTTATAGCGGTAAATTAATAAAGAAGTATTTTGTCTCTCAGTAAAAAATTATATATTAAATGCAAAATAAATAATTATCATTATGAAATCATCATACAGATATTTAATTTTTCTGATACTGTTAAATAGTTTAAGTTTTATGCTGAATGCACAGACAGATAAGGAATTCTGGTTTGTTGCACCTGAAGTTTCTGTGAATCACGGTGACAATCCGATATATTTAAGAATATCAACAACAGACCAGGCTGCAAGTGTGGTTATTTCACAGCCGGCAAATGTTGGTTTTGTCCCTATTACACAGAATATAAATGTAAACAGCACAGCAACTATTGACCTTACAGCACGTATTACTTCTGTTGAAAACAATCCTCCTGATGCTGTATTAACACATGGCCTTTTAATTGAATCCGATGTTCCTGTAACAGCATATTATGAAGTTGCAAGTGGCGTAAATCCTGCTATATACACTCTGAAAGGAAAAAATGCTTTAGGAACAGAATTTGTTATACCTTCACAGAATATGTACCATAATAATGCCAATTGCGGAGCAGAAGCAATTGATATTGTTGCAACAGAAGATGGCACAACTCAGGTAACAATAACTCCGACAAATAATGTGGTTAATCATTTAGCCGGAGTTCCTTTTACCATTACTTTAACGCAAAAAGGCCAGACTTACTCCATACGTTCTATAAATACAACTGATGCCGGCAGCCTCGGAGGAACAATTATATCCTCAACTAAGAAAATAGCCGTTACTGTTATGGATGATTCGATATTTCCGCCTTCTGCTAATGCATATGATGAGATCGGAGACCAGATAGTGCCGGTAGAGAAATTGGGTAATGAATATATTGTGATAAAAGGTTATGCCGATTATTTAACTTATAATTACGAATGTGTATATATTATGGGTACTGCAGATAATACAGATCTGTATTTTAATGGTTCCGGAACACCAAATGCAACTATTAACAGAGGGCAAAATTATTCTAAGAAAATACTGTCCGGAGAAAATACACTATATATTAAAAGCTCTGATCCTGTATATGTTTATCATCTGTCAGGTGATGAAGCGGAATTTGGTGCAGCACTAATCCCTCCTTTATATTGCACAGGTTCAAAACAGGTAGGTTTTGTCAGGACAAGTATTAATGATTTTAATTTAATGATATTAACTGAAGATGGAAATCAGGGGAATTTTTTGTTGAACGGAAGCAGTTCTCTTGTAACAGCAGGTAATTTTTTACCTGTCGCCGGAACCAATAATAAATGGTATTATGCCCGTATGGCAATGACTACAACCCAGATACCTAACGGAGTATCGTGCATCATTAAAAATACTACCGGGCTGTTTCATTTTGGTATATTAAACAATCTAGGTGCAAGTGCTGAATATGGATATTACTCTGACTACGGAACACGCAGTTCTTATAGTGAAATGTCTTTCTGCCAGGGAGACAGTGCTGTGCTTGAACCAACAACAGAAGGGAGCAGTTATTTATGGGTTGACAGCACGACTAATGATTTCAAAACTGTTAAGGATGAAGGTTTGTACTGGGTTGTAACAGATTTCGGATATTGTGATGTTACGGATACTTTTGTTATAAATTATCACCCCATACCTGTGGCTAATTTCACTCCTGACCCTGAGATAGCATCATTAACAAATTCAACTATTGAATTTATAAATAATTCCGCGAATGCGGATAATTGCACATGGTATTTTGGAGACGGTGATTCCTCAAGTGATTGCAGCAGCTCTCATAAATATAACAGTGATGGCTATTACAATGTAACACTGATAATAAAAACTAATGAAGGTTGTACAGATACTATTGTCCAGGTAATTCATATCGTAGAAGACAGTCTTACCTTTACAAATGTGTTTACTCCTAACGGGGACGGTGTTAATGATTATTTTGAAATTAAAAACATTGAGAAATATCTCAGCAGTAATGTTGTTATCATAGACAGATGGGGAAAGAAAGTATATGAAGCAAATAAATATAATAACTCATCAGTAAGATGGGATGCGAAAGGGGCTGCTGACGGTGTTTACTATTATATAGTTAAATATCACGGCTATTTGCAGGATGGCGAAAAAAGCGGTACTGTTACTGTTATAAGATAAACTGTTGAGTGACCTTTTTCTGTGTAGTTATTCCACAGTAACAGATTTGGCGAGATTCCTTGGCTGGTCAACATTGCAGTCTTTCATAACTGCTATATGGTATGCAAGTAATTGTAACGGAATTATTGCAAGCAAGGGTACCAGCATTTCTTCGGTTTCAGGTATTTCAATACTGTAATCCGACAATTCTTTTACAATAGTATCTCCTTCTGTAACAATAGAAATAATTTTCCCTTTTCTTGCCCTTACTTCCTGAATATTTGAAACCACTTTATCGTATGTACCTCTTTTTGTAGCTATAACAACAACAGGCATTTCCTTGTCAATAAGTGCAATAGGGCCGTGTTTCATCTCTGCTGCAGGGTATCCTTCTGCATGAACGTATGATATTTCCTTGAGCTTTAAAGCTCCTTCCATAGCTACAGGAAAATTATACCCTCTGCCTAAGTACAGGAAATTGCGTACATATGTAAATATTGTAGCAATAGCTTTCACCTGTGCATTGACTTTTAGTGTTTTTTCGACTTTTTCAGGGATTGATTCAAGTTCATCTATAAGGTGGCGGTATCTTGATTTCCCTATGGTTCCTTTTTTATGGGCAATTATTATTGCCATTAAAGCAAGTATTGTTATCTGTGAAGTAAATGCTTTTGTTGAAGCTACCCCTATTTCCGGGCCTGCATGTGTGTACGTGCCTGCATGTGTTGCCCTTGCAATAGAAGAACCGACGACATTGCATATCCCTATTATTGTGGCACCTTTTGATTTCGCAAGCTCAATAGCGGCAAGAGTGTCGGCAGTTTCTCCGGACTGGGAAATGGCAATTACAACATCATCTTCATTGATAACCGGATTTCTGTATCTGAATTCAGAAGCATATTCTACTTCGACAGGTATTCTCACGAGTTCTTCAAACATGTATTCTCCAACGAGGCCTGCATGCCATGAAGTTCCGCAGGCAATAATTATGATTCTCTTTGCATTGATAAGATTCTGCTCGTAATCAATAATTCCACCCAGAACGACAGTACCTTTCTTTACATTCAGACGGCCCCTCATGCTGTCTCTTATTGAACGCGGCTGTTCAAATATCTCTTTAAGCATGAAATGGTCAAATCCTCCTTTTTCCAGCGTATTAAGGCTTAATTCAAGTTTATGAACGTAAGGGGTCTTATCTTTGTTCTTAATGGTTTTTATTTTGAGTTTTTCATGCCGCTTTATTATTGCTATCTCTTCATCTTCGAGATAGACAACATTTTTAGTATGTTCAATGATTGGTGTGGCATCCGAAGCAATAAAATATTCATCACCGTTTATTCCGATAACAAGAGGGCTTCCCTTTTTTGCAACTATAAGCATATCGGGATTATCTTTTGAAAGAATTGCTATTGCATATGCTCCTATAACCTGATTTAATGCTATCTGAACGGATTCTATGAGTTCTGCTTTTTCATGTATCTGAATATCTTCAATGAGATGTATCAGTACTTCAGTATCTGTGTCACTGCTGAATTTATACCCCCTGTTTATAAGTTCTTTTTTCAGAGAGGCGTAGTTTTCAACAATTCCATTATGGATTATTGCAAGTTTTTTTGTCTGCGAAAAATGAGGGTGAGCGTTTATATCGTTAGGTTCCCCGTGAGTAGCCCACCTTGTATGTGCTATTCCTATAGTCCCTGATATATCTTTATCTTTTACAAAATTTTCAAGGTCTGATACTTTTCCCTGGCATTTATATAAGTTCAGGTTATTATTGTCATTTAAAAGGGATATTCCTGCACTGTCATAACCTCTGTATTCAAGACAATGTAAACCTTTTATAAGTATCGGATAAGCTTGTTTGGAGCCTATATATGCAACAATGCCACACATCTTTATATTTATTTAATTTCTGTATATGTCAATTGTAATTTCATATTATTTATACTTCTTTTGGAGCCGTTTAATATAACTCTGTTAGCCTGTCCCGCACTGCCATAAACAATTAAGTATAAACCATAATCTTTCAGGGTGCCATTTATGAGATCCTGTATATAATATGAAATTCTGAATTTGTATTCTTTACTTGAAGTATCGTAAAATCCGCCGAAATATTCTATTTCACTGTTTGTTGGATTAAGCGGGTCTGGAAAATCAGGGATGGTATTACTTAGCCCGTTTTCATCTATTCTAACTAATGTTAAACGCAGAGGGGGATTATACTTGTCAATATTAAGGTCATTATTGTCAACTTTAAGAACCAATTCAGCCATATTAACAGCAATTTTATTGGGCTGGCTGAAATTTTCAATAAACGGAAATTTGATCTTAACTTTTACTCCTGCCATTGACTGGACATATAATATGCTGTCGCCTTTCAGTGTATCTCCTGCCATCTGCTGTTTAAGAGAAATATCCGCATTATCATAATTATAATGTTCAAAATTATTGAAACGTGCACATCCTTCATTTATATCAAAGCGGTATTCAAGTGAATCTTCGTCAGAATTCTGATAATAAAATATGATCCCTGATACTGATGAAGAAGAGAGTAAGTTATAATAAATTATTGCCGTGTTATCCGGGTCTAAAGGTTCACTCTCAGGCTTTGATGTGAGATAAATACCTTTAATGAAATTTAAAAAATTTGTGTTGTCTGACAGATAAGATGTTCCTGAAGCAGCTAAAATTTTTTGTCCGAAGGAATTATATAATTTTATGCGGAGATGCGGAGCTGAATTTATCCCGTTGACAACCACACTGTCTTCCTGATTTGGTATATAGGTTATTTCTCCGATTTTATCGCCAATGCTTATTTTACGGGTGGAATAGTAAGAAGAATCTTTGTAAATACTTTCGGTAATTTCGTAAACTTTCAGGGTTTGGGATTGTTTTATATCCCCGTAATAATTTTTGTATTGTAAACAGAGTACTATAGAATCCAGAACGGGATTATTTCCGAAATTTACATTATTGCTTGAGAGTTGCAACTGGGTATAAGTGCTGGCATATGTTTTTCCAAACACAGGGTCGTTGTAACTTCCCAGAAGGTTATAAGTTGTTTCATCTGAACGTATAGAATCTTCAATCATAGAATATGCAGAAATTGTAGCAGTATCGGAAAATTTTACATTTAATTTGTCACTGGGAGGCTGTACTCCTAATCCTATTAAATCAGGTTCATTACATGAAAATATTAAAGGGATAAAAAAAAATACAGGTATTAATTTAGTGTAATAGCGGAACATACATTTATTATTAGCTGCCAGAATAAAAAATTATTTTGACATAACAAGTTCTTCACACAATACGTCATCGTAAAATTCGGAGTATATATCAATATAATTGTCATTCATTGACTGATCATAACCCAGGACAGGTTTGTCAATTTCCTGTAAATACTGGGATACTTTCGGATTTATATTTTTGCTTCCTATTATTATGCCGTCAGATAAATCAATAGCTGCTTTTGTAATGTTAAAGAAGTTCGGATTTTTATAATATGCCAGATCCGAATCCCGGATACCTCCTATTTTTATTTTGTTTGCGAAGTTTTTACTGAAGGTTTCTGAAAAGCCATCATCGTAAATAGAATATACAACTTTTGAATCGGTAAACAATGGATTGTCTTTAAATGCTTTCTTTATATATAATGGAATCAAACTTGTCATCCAGCCGTGGCAATGTATGATATCAGGTGCCCAGCTTAATTTTTTAACAGTTTCCAATACTCCGCGGCAGTAAAAAACAGCCCTTTCGTCATTATCTTTAAAGAAAACGTTGTTTTTATCTGTCAGGACATATTTTCTCTGGAAATAATCCTCGTTGTCGATAAAATATACCTGCATTCTTGCAGACTGGATAGAGGCTACTTTAATAATCAAAGGATGATCTGTATCATCAATTATCAGATTCATCCCCGAAAGCCTTATTACTTCATGAAGCTGGTTTCTGCGTTCATTGATACATCCATACCTCGGCATAAAAGTCCTTATCTCTTTCGAACGTTCCTGGATCCCCTGAGGTAAATAACGGCATATCTTTCCTATATGGCTTTCCTTGAGATAAGGGGTAATTTCCTGTGTGATGAAGAGAACTTTTACTTTTTCCATAAATATAGCCTTAATTTAATTGCAAAGGTAATAAAAATTTAGCTAATTTTAAAGTTTTTCACTATAATTTTTATATACTTGATTCTCAATGATAAATGGTGAAAAATATTAATAATTAGGTAATATCTAACGTAACCTGACATAAAATATTATAATGAAGATATTTTATTATATAAAAGAAATCTCTGCATATGCAGATACCATGAAGAAAAAGAACAAAACCATTGGCTTTGTTCCAACAATGGGGGCCTTGCATAAAGCTCATAAGTCGCTGATAGATAGGGCAAAGCATGAAAATGGCATTGCAGTTTGCAGCATATTTGTAAATCCTATACAGTTTAATGATAAAAAAGATTTTGAAATATATCCCAGAGATATAAAGAAAGATATTGAAATGCTGCGTAAGGCAGATTGTGATGTTTTGTTTGCCCCTTCTGTTGAAGAGATGTATCCTGAGCCTGATAATACAATATTTGATCTGGGCGGGCTTGACAAAAATATGGAAGGAAAATACAGGAAGAATCACTTTAACGGAGTGGCTGTTGTGGTAAATAAGCTGTTTGATATTGTTAAGCCGGGAAGAGCTTATTTCGGGGAAAAAGATTTTCAGCAGTTATCCGTAATAAAATATCTGACTAAAAAATATGATATCCCTGTTGAAATAGTTGCCTGCCCTACATTAAGGGAGCCTGACGGACTTGCTATCAGCTCAAGGAACGTAAATCTTACCATTAATGAGAGAAAGATTGCTCCTGTAATATATAAGACTTTACAGGGTATTAAGCTGAAAGCAGAAAACTGTTCAGTGGTGAAAGAGCTTAAGGATTTCGTTTCGGAAGAGATGAAAAAACACCCTTTGCTGAAACCTGAATATTTTGAAATAGCAGAGGCGGATACGCTGGAGCATACGGACAAGCTTGTCAGAGGTAAAAAATATGTTGCATGTATTGCTGTTTATCTGGGGAAAGTGAGGCTGATAGATAATATATTGTTAGACTGAACAAGGGCTTGGATTTTTATTCATTTGTGTGCAGATATAAATTTTTGATATACATTTGTTACGTGATAAAAGATTGCATTTGTTTGCCGGATTTGATATTTTCTTGAATGGCAGCGAAACAATTTGTACAAAATTTGATTAAAAGATGCTTGTAAAAACATACGGCGGCGCTATTCATGGTATTGATGCCATTACTATTACAATAGAGGTCAACATAGACACAGGGATACAGTTTTTCATGGTAGGCCTGCCTGACAGTGCTGTCAAGGAAAGCCACCAGAGGGTGGAAGCTGCATTGAAAAACAACGGATACAAAATACCCGGCAAAAAAATCATCATTAACATGGCGCCTGCGGATATACGCAAGGAAGGCTCTGCCTACGACCTGCCTATAGCCATAGGGATACTGGCATCATCAGGGCAGATAGAAAGTAAAAATACCGGCGATTACATGATAATGGGAGAACTTTCCCTTGACGGTACTTTACAGCCGGTAAAAGGGGCTTTGCCAATAGCTATTGAAGCAAAGAAAAAAGGATTCAAAGGATTTATACTTCCCGAACAAAATGCTTCCGAAGCCGCTGTAGTTGAAGACCTGGAAATTTACGGAGTGAACAATATCAAAGAGGTGATAGCTTTTTTTAATGAAGGCAAGGCTTTGAAGCGGACCGTTATAAACATCAGGGAGGAATTTTTTTCCAGGCTTAATAATTATGAATTTGATTTCTCAGATGTTAAAGGGCAGAATAATATCAAAAGGGCTTTTGAGATTGCAGCGGCAGGAGGGCATAATGTGATACTTATCGGTCCTCCGGGTGCAGGCAAGACCATGCTGGCGAAACGTCTGCCTTCGATATTACCGCCGTTAAACCTGAACGAAGCACTGGAAACCACTAAGATCCATTCTATTGCAGGCAAAGTAAAAAAAGAAACTTCTTTGATCTCTGTCAGGCCTTTCAGGTCACCGCATCATACAATAAGCGATGTGGCATTGGTAGGAGGAGGGAGTTTCCCGCAGCCCGGAGAAATATCCCTTGCTCACAACGGGGTGCTTTTCCTTGATGAACTGCCTGAATTTAAAAGGTCTGTGCTGGAAGTGCTGAGGCAGCCGCTGGAAGACAGGGTGATTTCTATTTCGAGGGCTAAATTTACTGTTACTTATCCTGCAAGTTTTATGATGGTTGCATCAATGAATCCATGCCCGTGCGGTTTTTACAATCATCCTGAAAAAGATTGCATATGTCCTGCCGGTACCGTACATAAATACTTAAATAAAATTTCAGGGCCTCTGATGGACAGGATTGATATACATATAGAAGTTATACCTGTTCCCTTCAAAGAATTGACAAGCAAACAAACATCTGAAAAAAGTGAGGTTATAAGGAACAGGGTTATAAGTGCAAGGAATATACAGGAAAGCCGTTATAAGAATGTTAAAGGGCTGTATTGCAATGCACAGATATCAACAAAACAGCTTAAGACCTATTGTCAGATAAACGAAGACGGGGAAAGACTGCTTAAAAATGCAATGGAAAAACTGGGGCTGTCCGCAAGAGCTTTTGACAGGATATTAAAGGTTGCAAGAACTATTGCGGATCTTGATAATTCAACGGATATAAAAACCGACCATCTGGCAGAAGCCATTCAGTACAGGAGCCTGGATAAGGACAACTGGCTAAGCTAAATATTTGAACAAGGATTTTAGATTTCAGAAGGACTTCGTATATCATATATCGTTAATCCTTGTTCGGATATCAATGTACGATGAAGTCTGCCCATACACTGTCCTTCACACAAGACTTTGTCAGATTCGCTCATAATATTTATAGTTTTATTGATTCTCAATAATTTTTATTTCCTCATCAGTTAGTTCATACAACTGATAAACCATCCTATCAATTTCCTTATCGGTTTTATCAATAACAGATTTTATTTCCTGTGCTTTGGCTTTTTCTTTCTCAAAATATTCAATCCATTCTGACTGTTCGGAAAGAGTAAGTTTAATTTTTTGTTTTTCAAGTTCTTTTGAAAATGCTTTAAAATCAAGCTCCGTCCAGTTTTCGAGTTTGTTTGAAATTTTTAAATCATTATATTTTGATAAGAGAAGCTTTATAAATTTCGTTTTTAGCTCTTGTAGTTCTTTATTTTTGGAAAGCATGAGGTCGGATTTTTCAATAAAAGGGGTTTTAATTTCAGGGATTTTTATCGGTATTGTTTCAATATATGGTCTTCTAAAATCTAAATAGCCACCTTGTAATGTTGAAGCAATTGACTTTAAAAAATAAAAAACAACTTTTGAGTTAAGAATTGGTAATAAATATTTCTCATCAGTTGAAATAAAAAAATTATTGTCTGAAAGAGAAAATTCTCCATTAGTATCAAAGAAAAAATTACACTCATTATTTATTCTTGGGTAAATTATCTTAGGTTTAAATAAATATTCGGAATTTTTACTTCCATACCTACTTAAACACCACCAATTAAACCTACCTTCTTTAACTTCTGGTCTATTTTCAAGTAAATCCTTGTTTTCTAATAAATATTTTTTTATTCCTTCATCAAATTCTAAATCGTATTCCCAAGTAATATATAGCAAGTATAAATTATCAAACTTTATGTTGTAGCGTTTAACTTCTTTTCCTGTTACTATTTTCCTAATTAAGTTTTTATTTCTTTCATTTATTAATTTTGTTGCCGTTTGTTTATCTATAATAAAAACTTCATTTTTACCAGTCGAAACACCTCTAAAAATTTTATCTTCAACAACCTCTTTTAAACAAATAGAATCACTTTTAATTTTATTTATTAAATTGTCATTATTGCTATCAAGAAATTGCCAATTGTCTTTTTTTATTGAATCATACGACACATTAATTTGCAAATTGATAAGTTTTCCAATAGGGTCAGTTGTATCATATCTTTTATTAATTTCCGAATAAATAAAAGTTGTTTTGTTTTTATTTATTTCTTTTGAAAAAACATAAATAAGTGGATAAGTTGTTGCCTCTTCAAAAACAGGATAATCGTCAAAATCAAATATCAAATCAATTTGCACATTGTCGATTATTACTTTTCTTATTTCATTTCCGTATGATGCTTTTAAAAACTTATTAGGTAATATAAAAGAGAATTTACCTTTTATATTCATTAGTTCAATGCCTTTTTCTATAAAATAAGTATATAAATCAGCAATGCTATTATAACATTTGTAATGTTTTTCTAAATATGGTTTTATTTCTTTAAATAATTCTTGTCTCACATAAGGCGGATTTCCAATAACCACATCAAAACCACCATTAGCAAAAACATCGGGAAATTCATTTTGCCAGTTAAATGCTTTGTCGCCTGCAATTGCAGTGTCATCAATTAAAGAGTTACCGCATTTAATATTATTATTCAGCGAGGTTAGTTTTCGCCCTTTTTGTGCTGTGCGTAACCAAAGAGAGAGTTTTGCAATTTCAATACTCTCATCGTTTAAATCAACCCCATATAAATTATTTTCAAGTATTTTACTTTCAATATCAGGAAAAACAATACTTGCACCTGAAACTTTTGCCTGTAATTCATCATTTAGTTTATG
>CAZSJF010000029.1:0-14632 GCA_964606705.1 uncultured Bacteroidales bacterium | reverse complement strand
TTGAACTATACATATACAAAATTTTCAATCCTGAAAATTACACCTATGCCGTATCACTTATCAGCCAGTATAAGATCATGATGGTATTGGTTGTTTACCTTGTTTCCATCATTATTTCAGGACAAATAATAAAATTACTGGGAAGAAAAAAAGGTACATTGATAGGTCTTGGCATTATTGCTGTTGTTACAATATGGGCCGTCAGCTTTCTCCTTAAACCATTTACTTTAGATCAAAGTTTATCTTCGGACCTCAAGGCATATAAAGACGCCATTAAAGATACTGCCGATACGATCAAGGGTTTTGTTATCGCAAGTGCCCTCATCGGCTGTATTATAGGAGGAGCTTTAGCAGGGTTTATCAGTAAATCACTGGGAAGGAAAAACGGGCTTATCATAGCGGCTGTCGCTTTTTCTCTTTCAGCTATAGGTGCATGGAATCCGGAAGGATTTAACATTTTCGGAACTTTACCTGTATATTCTTTTGTCATTTACAGAATTATCGGCGGCATCGGTGTCGGAGTGGCATCAATGATTTCTCCAATGTATATTGCAGAAATTGCACCAGCTAAAATCCGCGGCAAATTGGTTTCATGGAATCAGTTTGCAATAATTTTCGGTATGCTCATTATTTACTTTGTAAATCTTATAATTGCAAAGCAAGGTAACGAAACATGGCTTATTGAAACAGGATGGCGCTGGATGTTCTTTTCCGGAGCTATACCTGCTGTTATTTTCCTCATCCTTCTTTTATTTGTGCCTGAAACACCGCGATATTTGGTAATGAAAGGACAGGATGACAAAGCACTTAAAGTGCTTAACAGGATATCAGGGAGTGAAAATGCACAAAAGACACTTGCCGAAATCAAAGAAACCATCCATGAAAAAAGTGTACCATGGCTGTCTTATGGTTTTCTCGTTATTTTTATAGGTATTATGCTTTCAGTATTCCAGCAGTTTGTCGGTATCAATGTTGTGCTTTATTATTCTGCAAATATTTTCAGGGATATGGGTGCCAAAACTGATGCCTCGCTCCTATCTACAATTTATGTAGGAATTGTAAACCTTGTATTTACAGTACTTGCAATATATACTGTTGATAAATTCGGGCGCAAGCCTCTTATGATAATAGGAGCTCTGGTAATGGCAGTAGCAATGTTTTCTTTGGGAATGACTTTCTATTCAAACTTAACAACCGAAATAGTAAATGGAGAAACTATAAACAAATTTACCACTGCCGGAGCAGCTTCATATGCACTTTTCTTTATACTGCTTTACATAGCAGGTTTTGCCATGAGCTGGGGGCCTGTAACATGGGTCATGCTGTCTGAGATTTTCCCGAACAGCATACGCGGGGCAATGTCTATAGCCGTTGCAGCACAATGGGTTGCCAACTGGATCATCTCTTTGTCTTTCCCTATGATGAACGACAACACATGGCTTACATCTGTTTTCAACCACGGATTTTCATACTGGATCTACGGATTAATGGGAATACTCGCAGCACTGTTTATGTGGAAACTTGTTCCTGAAACAAAAGGAAAAACCCTTGAAGAAATGGAAAAACTGTGGAAGAAGAATTAATTCTTTTCAAAAACCATAGAAATAATTCTACCCTCATACATCCTTATATTCCTGTATAATGAACCAATTTTAAATCTTAAAATTCCCATATTTATTATATTTATAAAATAAATAATGTATTTGTCATAATAAAACACTATCTTGCATGAAAAGTACCGATATATGAAAAACAAAGCGTTAGTAAACAGGACAAATCTGTCTAATCATCATTTCAGAAACCACAATCCGAACTTAACAAATGGTTCTTTAGTTGGTAAATTCCCTGTAATAATTGATGGCGGCAAAACGGTCATATTCATTTCAGATAAAAGCAAGGAAGAAGAGACAAGGCGCAATTATGAATTGCGAAAGACATTAAAAAGATAACTCCATTATCTGCAAACAGTTTCTTTATTTATAATACTGCGACAAGTTATAGTATTGTTCAAAGTGAACATAAAAATCTAATAGTATCAACCCCATCCGCATAATCCCATAACGCAGGAAACTGCGACTTTCCAAAAGGAACGCAATTATCAAAACCTTTATCATTTGTTACTACACACTGTATCTTAACAGAATCATGCTTAAGTTTTGTTTCAACCTCTGCCCTGTCCGAAAAATACTCATAATAAACAACAGAAACAGGTGAATGCATTGTTTTATCTTCTTTAAGCAGCAGGAAGTTATTATCAAGATGCTTTATCTTATTTACAAGGTAAACAGCTTTATTGTATTCGTAATTATTAAAATATTTATGATTATTCGCAACATCGTTATATGATTCGATAGCTTTAAAAAACTTTCCAAAATCATAATTCCGGGGAACGAATAATTTAGACACATTCCTGCAGCCAAGCCCGAAATAAAGGAAAATATCATTACCGAGTTTTTTTAAATCATTTTCTGTTTCCTTTCCGTTCAAAACAGCCACGCTGTTGCGGTTTTTTCTGATAATATTGGGATATTTTCCGAAATAATACTCAAAATACCTTGAAGTATTGTTACTTCCTGTTGCAATGACAGCATCAAACTTTTCCAGTCTTCCTTCTGTAAAAGCAATATATTCTTTAAACCGTGGCTCAAAAGAAATAAGAATATCAGCAACTGCAGGCAAAAGGTGTTTATCCTGTGATGACAATTTTCCAAGGAATTTATTACCTGACATAAGCACACAGAAAAAATCATGAAAGCCTACCAGAGGGATATTCCCTGCCATTACCACAGCTATAGTTTTTGGTATTACAGTATTAAATCTCCCTTTGTATAAATCAATCCACTTGGAAATATTATCTTCTTTTATACTTTTGGAAATAGCTGATATCGCAGCCCTCACACTATCTTCAATATACCATGCATTATAAAGATGGCTTGTTTTAATACGTTCATTTAATGAGCCGTATTCTTCACCCTGTGCAACATCGCTTTCTCTGCTGAAAGCAGAAAGGAACTGCCCAAACCTGGCAAATGCACTTATCCGTTCACTAATATTCATTAAAAAATATGTTTAATCTTCAACAATTAATATATTTGTAAAAGTAAAAAAAACTTTGAATGTCCTCATTAAAAAAAATCTTTTCAGTTAAATTAATTGTAATTTTTCTCTGCTTTCACGCACATATCAAAGCACAGGATTTATCATTGTTCCCGCAATTTGAAGACACGCTGAAAAAAACAGCCTTTGAAATGCTATACGGTAAAAGGGATGATATCAGATATGAGGCAAATGAAAACTTCACAAAGATATTATCAGAGGCACTTAATACAGATAAATCTTTCGAATATCCCTTTGATTCGCTTAAATCCATATCACGGCTGGTTTCACCTGATAAAACATTCAGGATTTTCAACTGGGGTATTCCTTTAAGCGACGGGACATACAGGTATTACGGGATCATACAGTCGTACAACAAAAAAGAGGACAGATACTGCATTTATCAGTTATCTAACAAATCTGATAAAATGGAATCACCTGAAACCCAGCAAAAACTCACGTATGACAATTGGTACGGATCACTATATTACAAACTGATAATAAAAAAAGGGAATAAAAAACACTATATACTGCTTGGATGGGATGGAAGCAACACCATGTCATCAAAGAAAATTATCGAAGTATTAACATTTACCCCACAAGGAGAACCGCTTTTCGGATATTCAGTTTTCAATTATCTTAAGTATAAAAATTACAGCAGGATAATATTTGAATACTCAGCAAAAGCAACAATGTCGCTGAAATACGAAAAACAATATTACAAAAAACATATAAAAAAATATATGATAGTGTTCGACCATCTGATACCGCTTAATTCTTCAATGGAAGGCCAGCATCAGTTTTATGTGCCGGAAACCAACATATTTGACGCTTTCATCTTTAAGAATAAAAAATGGACATATTATACTGACATAGATGCGAGAAACCCGAAAAATAAAACAAAAAAGAAGGCTGTAAAATATAATCTTACACCATAATTAAGACACAGAAGGAACTTTAGGCCTTTTTACTTCCCATACAATAACTCCGATTACCAGAATAACGACAATTACGGAACTCATAAGAGATATTTTTTGCCCCAGATAATAAGTACGCGGCTCAAATTTGAATTCAATCTTATGATTCCCGGCAGGAACAGGCATTGCCCTTAAAACATAATCTGCCCTTATATGAGGCGTTAATTTGCCGTCAACATAAGCATTCCAACCTTTTTCATAATATATCTCAGAGAAAACAGCAAGCCTTTCCCTATTTGCATTTGATTCATAAGATAAATAATCAGGCTTGTACTCAGTGAGCCTTATGAAACTTGCATCTAAAGTATCAATTGCTATTTTAGGTGGTATTTTGGATACAACAGATTCAAACCTTTTGTCAACAATTGCGGTTTTTGAAGGTTCAAAATTATCGAGTGCAGCAATTTCCTGATCAGCATTGTCAACTATTTTATAATCGTCAACAAACCAGCAATTTCCTAGCGCATTTGGATTACGCATAGCAACCGATTTTCCTGATTGATCATACGCTATAACATACTTTGCATTAAGCATATCAAGCACTTTCATATTTCCATTGCCTATCTGCCTGTCAATAATGTCCTGATACCTCCTCAGTTTTGCACCATGATACCCTCCTATTGACTTATGAAAATAGGAAGTATTAACTTCATTGAAAGGGTTGTTCTGATTGTACACCCTGAAATTGGGGTCCGGATCCTGAAGTATTTGCAAATTTGCTTCTGTAGGCTGGAATTCATTTCTATTCTCTTTTTTACTTACGAAATAGTCATCATTAAGGTATCTCTTGTCAACAGCCCACAGATCAATCAAAACAAGGCATATGATAATTGTTATACATAAATTAAGTTTTAATTTATTTTTCATATAAAGCAACAATGTCGCTGCTGATAATAAAATAAAGGCAAATGACCTCCATGCATCACTTCTGAGAAGGCTTTCCCTGTCTAGCGGCAGAAGCTGTAATATCAGTTGTTTAAATTCATCAGGTATTGGAAGCCTATTTATATTTGATGTATCGTTTGAAGAAGTAAAATCAAAAAACATTCCCGGTAATAAAGCAAATATCAGTGTAAGACCGCCTGCAATACAAAAAGAATACATTAATGGTTTAACAAAAGTCTTTTTATCTTCCGATTCAACGATATTCTTTAAAGCCAGAAATCCAAGCAGCGGCACAGTGAAACTTGCCATCACCAGGGTAGTAGAAACCGCCCTGAACTTACTATATAAAGGGACATGGTAAAAGAAAAAATCATTAAACCATTCAAGGTTCCTTCCCCATGCCAGCATAATAGACAGTATAGTTGCTATAAGCAGCCACCATTTTTCTTTTCCTTTTACAACAAATAAACCCAGTACGAAAAGAAAGCAGATAATAGCACCAAAATAACAAGGGCCGGAAGCAAACGGCATAGCTCCCCAGTAAGTATAACTGGTCAGATTTTTAGTAAAATTCTCAGCATCATTCTCCGGAACACCTTTATTAACAATAGCCTGGCAAATATGTGAATTTTTATCTAAATTTCCACTCATAGCATTAGGTATAAGGAGAGTAAACGTTTCCGCTTTGCCATAACTCCATGCAAAAGCATAGTCTTTATCAAGCCCCGACGATTGATTTGTTTCTTTCTGTGTAAGTTCAGATTTCCCCCTTATGGTATATTTACTGTATTCGTTAGTTACCGCAAGATTAGTATAATTAGGAAGAACGGATAATACTGCTGCAAAAGCCAGGACACACGAAGCAATAATGAATTTCTTTATTTCTTTCTCTTTCACAGAATATATGAAATATACCGCTGCAATTATCATTATTATGATAAAAAGATAATATGTAATCTGAACATGGTTACAGGCTATTTCAATACCGAGAGCAATGGTTGTGATAATTCCTCCGAGAAAATACCGCCCTTTGTATGTCATGATCACTCCCGCAATAACAGGCGCCATATACGCAATAGCATACGTTTTCATCACATGTCCAGCTAAAATAAAAATAAAATTATATGACGAAAAGCCAAAAGCTACAGCTCCCGCAATACTCACCCACGGGTTTACCCTGAAACTTATAAGCAAAAGATAAAATCCCAGCAAGTAAGTAAAAACAACTGCAAAATCACTGAACGGCAATCCAAACCTGAAAAACCTGCTTATATAATAAAAAATATTATATGATGTGCCTCCCTGTATCTGATATGCCGGCATACCACTGAACATTGAATTTGTCCACAAGGCATGGGTACCTGTCTTCTGATAATAATCAGTTAATTCTTTTGCCTGCCCTTTAGTATGGGTATAATCCATTTGCCTCATAACTTTCCCTTCCAGCAATGGAGAGAAATAGACAGCTGTTATTGACAGAAAAAGCAATACAGCCACAATATGGGGAACGATTTTTTTAAAATTTATATTTTTCATATTACTTATATTTATTTAATCCTTTATTTCTTCAAAATCCACGTATTCACCGATATTATCATTTTTTTTATCACCTGTAATATTATCCTTAATTTTCACTTTTTCTTCTTCATGGTAATTATCACTTGCATTTTGTTCATAAAATTTCTTTTGAAAACGTTTAATATAAGACTTCAGAATCAATGGAAAGATATACCTGAAAAACAGTTTAAAAACCAGGTAGAACAACAGGAGCCAGAATATAAACCTTATTAATCCCATTTATTTATTATCTGCTAAATTATATATTTTTATTTTCCCTTTAAAACAAAAAAGAAGATAATTATGAATTATCTTCTTTTAAATTTCGGACTGATATACAACTTTCAATTATCGTTTATCCAGTTTTTCATCAGAAACTGTCAATCTTTTCCTACCTTTGGCTCTTCTGGAAGCAAGGACTTTACGGCCGTTCTAGGTTGACATTCTTTCTCTGAATCCGTGTGTATTTTTTCTTTTTCTTCGTGATGGCTGAAAAGTTCTTTTCATTTTTATTTATTTTTAAAATGCAAATATATAATCTTTATTATAGTTTCCCAAACTATTTCTGCGGAATATTTTTCAATGTTTCCACAAGAAAATCCCAGAATTTACCAACACTTTCAATATTTACCTGCTCATCCGGAGAATGAGGATATTTAATTGTAGGGCCACATGAAACCATATCCATCTTCGGATAAGCTTTACCTATTATTCCGCATTCTAGACCTGCATGTATAACACTAATCACAGGAACCTTCCCGTATTTTTTATTATACACTTCTTTCATTGTATTTAATATAGGCGACTTAACATTCGGCTTCCATCCCGGATAACCGCCAGTATGTTCAACTTCAGCACCGGCAAGCTCAAATACCGACCGTATCATATTTGTAAGGTCTTCTTTAGCAGACTCAACAGAACTCCTCTGTAAAGTAGCTATTTCTATGGTATCTTCTTTAGATTTGACAATTGCCAGGTTTGTTGATGTTTCAACTACTTCAGGCATATCATCGCACATTCTTATCACTCCATTGGGACAACCGTAAATAGCATTTATCATACTGCTCTGGATGGTCTCATCTATCAGGGATGAGGGTATATTTGTAGTTACAACTTCTATTTTCAGATCCGGATCAACAACAGACAATTCATTTTTTACTGTCTTAGAGTATTCTCCAACGAATTTAACAAAATCCGATTCTTTCGATTTCGGAACAGTTACAGTAACAAAAGCCTCTCTAGGTATGGCATTCCTGAGACTACCCCCATCAATTTCTGACAAACGCAATCCATATTTCTTAGATGCAATCCACAAACATCTGTTCATTATCTTATTAGCATTGCCTCTCCCAAGATGTATATCAACACCTGAATGTCCGCCTTTCAATCCTGTGACACTGATCTTATATGCAACTGCATCAGCAGGAACATTAACCTTTTTATACCTGAATACTGCAGTCGTGTCGATTCCTCCGGCACAGCCTATGCATAGCTCGCCTTCTTCTTCAGAATCCATATTAATCATAATATCTCCATTTAACAAGGTAGATTCCAGACCATTAGCTCCTGTCATACCTGTTTCTTCATCGGATGTTACAAGCACTTCAACAGGCCCGTGCTGCAAGTCTTTTGATTCAAGAACAGCCATAGCAGCGGCAACACCTATACCGTTATCTGCGCCAAGTGTAGTCCCTTTTGCCTTGACACATTCACCATCAATATATGGCAGGATAGGATCTTTTTCAAAATCATGCTTGGTGTCGTTATTTTTCTGAGGAACCATATCAAGATGCCCCTGAAGAACAACTGTCTTCTTATTTTCCATTCCCTTTGTGGCAGGCTTTTTGATAATAACATTACCAACTTCATCAATAATTGTTTTCAGCCCTTGTTTTTCACCAAATTCTGCAACAAATTGTGCCATTTTCTGTTCATGCTTTGAAGGATGTGGAATCTTACATATATTTTCAAAATGCTTCCACAACGATTTCGGGTATAATTCGCTTAATTCTTTCATAAAAAATAAAATTTATTATTAATACTGATTAAAAAAGTGAGAAGGAACAAAACTTCAGTTTATTCCTTATATCAAATATGCAGAATCCTTATAACACAAATCAAATGAATACCTGTTAATAATTGCATCCATATTTGCATAGAACTCTTTATTATATATACTCTTTAACTTATAATCCTGTTCAATGTAAGAATATAGTTTTCCGCCGTGTATATAAGTCCATTTTGTACCATCATAATAGGCAAAACAGGCAGAATCTGTGTTATAAATCAATAAGCCCAAAACAGGCGTAACAGCACTTTGCTCCGTTGCATTCATGCGTGGCACCAGCACACCTTTATTTGTTGAAGACACATCAAGCATTGCAGAACTATCAGGATATGCACCTGTTTCGTTTATTGCAACATTCTTGTTCTGTGAATACAATATCAAACTCTGAACAAAAAAAACTGTTATAAAAAATACATATTTCATATTGTTATATATTTATTTAAACAAATTAAACATACTTGTTTCTTCTTATGTAATAATCATCTGTATCTGATAATAATAATGCCCCCTCAACTCTGTCATCATTACGCTGCATAAAATTATCTATTTTCTGAATCCCATTATAAATATTACTTTTTTTATCTATGCATGAAAGCGTGTCGCATGTACACAAAGGCACCCAGTCACTTCCATTATAATACCAGAAGTTAAGCGAGTCGGTATTAAATATTATCAAACCATTTACCGGTGAAGAAATAGCTTCTCTCTGGTTGGTTGTCATTCTGGGAACTAAAAATCCTTTACTTGAAGACTGTATTTCAAGTATAGCACTCGTTGTATCAGAAGTAGGCAATCCACTTTCAGTGATACTCACGCTTTGCGAAAAACAATTTATAATAAATACTGCATAGAAAACAAATAAAGAAATAATTTTCATATTAATTTTTTTTTGTAATAAATAATTTCTTTCCATCTCGTTTTTCAATTAAGGGTTAGTACCAAATCCTTTGAGACATCGAACAGAATAACCTTCAGGATTTGACTGATTCCATCTAAAATCTGATGATTTTTCTCCTAGACCAACATTATAATCATAAATATAACGTGCAAAAATATCTCCTCCGTTGACATCCTGGTCTGTTGAAGTCCAGAAATAAGCTTCATCTAGATCTACCGGATCAAAATAAGGAGGGGAATCATCACGGAATCCGGCAGGAATTGCCTCAAACCCTGTATTTCCGCATGGAAGAGCTTCTACATCACAGAATGGCGGAACTAACCCTGTTTTTTTCAATCTTTCTCCGGCTGGATCACACTCCAACCCTGTTCTTGGTTCATCACATTCACCTGACGTTAAAGCTAATTCCAAAGTATGCCATTCTGATTCAGAAGGAATATGCCAGCATACAGGGCAAATACCCTGTCTAGTTACCGCCGGATCTGGGCGAGAACTGCCATAATATTGTACTGCTTCATTCCATTGATAAAGGCCGCCATTTGAGGTACAATTAGCTTCAATATCATCCCAGCAATATTTATCTATCTGTCCATTATTAGACATGCCACTTGCTCCCGGAATTTTTACACCAACATTTATATTTTGTTTAAACCAGCATTGATCCGGATTAGGATCAGTGATTAATACTGTCTGATAATTTTTAGAATCACGCGGGTCAGTAAACAGGCTACCACATGACCATGTAGGATACATTGCTGTAATCACCACCTGATCGTCATCAGTACAGCTATAAACATCTGATACTGTAACTGTATAAGTTGTAGTTGCAGTAGGACCAACAACTATAGATTGAGTTGTTCCCCCTGTGCTCCATACATATGTATATGCAGGAGTTCCTCCGGCAGCACTTCCTGTTAATGTTGTGGACCCTGAGAAACATACGGTCCAATCAGCACCGGCATTAGCTACCATTGCTGCATTTACGGTTACCTTAACATTATCAGTACCTCTGCATCCATTATTATCTGTTACTGTTACTGTATAGGTTGTAGTTACTGTAGGATTGGCTGAAGGATTGGCCAGTGCTGATCCAAAACCTGCAGGATTTGACGCCCATGAATATGTGTATGGCCCCGTCCCGCCTGAAGCTGTAGGACTGCCTCCTAATGTGGTTGACATTCCATTGCATATAGTCCTGTCGCTTCCCGCATTGGCTGTCGGTACCGGATTTATTGTTACCACTACCTGATCATCATCTGTACAGCCGTTCGTTGTTGCTGTTACCGTATATGTGGTAGTTGCCGTAGGTGTTACATTAATTGTTACTGTTGTCTGCCCTGTACTCCAGGAATATGTTGTACCACCTGACGCTGTCAGTGTTGCCGTTGATCCTCTGCATATTGTCTGATCTGCACCCGCATTGGCTGTAGGCAAAGCTTTTATAGTTACCACTACCTGATCATCATCTGTACAACCATTTGCATCTGTTGCTGTTACTGTATAGGTTGTAGTTGCTCCCGGAGATACAGTAATAGCTGCCGTTGTTTCTCCAATATTCCATGCATATGAAGTACCTCCCGACGCTGTCAGTGTTGCTGTCGTCCCAGCGCATATAGATTGGTCTGCTCCTGCATTCGCTGTTGGCAGTGCATTTACTGTTACCTTTACCTGATCATCATCTGTACAGCCATTACCATCCGTTGCTGTTACTGTATATGTTGTGGTCGTTGTCGGTGACACGTTGATTGTCGCTGTTGTGGCTCCCGTGCTCCATGAGTATGAGATACCACCCGACGCTGTCAATGTAGCTGTTGCCCCTTTGCATATAGATTGGTCTGCACCTGCATTAGCGGTTGGCAAAGCATAAACTGCCACTGCCACATAATCACTACCTTGACAGTTATTAATATCTGTTACTGTAACGGTATAGGTTGTATTTACTGCAGGATTTGCTGTTGGATTAGCCAATGCTGAACCAAACCCTGCGGGGCTGGATGCCCATGAATATGTATATGGTGATGTACCTCCTGAAGCTGTAGGGCTTCCTCCCAGTGTTGTTGAACTACCACTGCATACTGTCCTGTCACTTCCTGCATTGGCAGTGGGTAAAGCACCTACTGCTACCACCACCTGATCATCATCTGAACAACTATTAATATCTGTTATAGTTATAGTATAAGTTGTAGTAGCAGTTGGTGATATATTGATTATCATTGTTGTTTCTCCTGTACTCCATGCATATGTGTAAGGTGGTGTACCACCGGCAACAGCTGCCGCTATCACTCCTGTACTACCTATACATATTGTCTTATCAGCACCCGCATTCGCTGTAGGTGTAGCATTAACAGTAACTTTAACATCATCAGTCCCAATACAGCCATGTGAATCATAAACAGAAACCATATATGTTTTTGTTGCACCCGGGCTTACAGTAATAGAAGCTGTTGTTTCTCCTGTATTCCATCCATAATTATAAGGAGGAGTACCTCCTGAACCGCTTACCGTTAATGTTGCAGTACTTCCAAAACAAATAGACTGGTCCGCTCCTGCATTGGCTGTAGGTAAAGCCCAAACCGTAACTTCTCCATAATCGCTGTCTGTACAACCATTAACATAAGAAACCGTTACAGTATATGTTGTAGAAGTTGTAGGAGAAACTAATATATTCTGATTTATACTCCCTTCACTCCATAAAAATGTACATGCTCCCGGATCAACCACGTCTGCATTAAAGGTAACAGGAAGACCTGCACAAATACTAACAGATGGAGGTGAGACATCCACGGTTGGAGATGCAATAACATTAACAGTAACATCATCACTATCGGTACAACCATTGGCATTGGTAACTGTTACAGTATAAAAAGTAATTACAGGAGGATTAACAGTAATTGAAGCCGTAGTTTCTGATATGCTCCACAGGTATGAAACACCACCTGTAGCGGTTAAAACAGCCGAATTATTATCACATATCATTGTATCATTACCAGCATTGGCAGTCGGCAATGCGTTTACTGTAATTTTTACCTGATCATCGTCTGTACAGCCATTATTATCTGTTGCTGTTACTGTATAGGTTATAGTTGCCGTCGGTGTTACGTTAATTGTCGCTGTTGTTGCTCCAGTGCTCCATGAATAAGTCGTACCACCCGACGCTGTTAATGTAGCTGTTACTCCCCTGCATATAGTTTGGTCTGCTCCTGCGTTAGCTGTAGGTATAGGATTTACTGTTACCACAACGGCATCATCATCCGTACATCCATTTGTTGTTGCTGTAATTGTATAAGTCGTGGTTGCCGTCGGTGTAACGTTGATTGTCGCTGTTGTGGCTCCAGTGCTCCATGAATATGTTGTCCCACCCGACGCTGTCAGTGTGGCTGTTGACCCTATGCATATTGTCTGGTCTGCACCTGCATTTGCTGTTGGCAATGCTTTTACTGTTACAACTACCTGGTCGTCATCTGTACAGCTATTATTGTCTGTTGCAGTAACTGTATAGGTTATAGTTGCCGAAGGTGTTACATTAATTGTCGCTGTTGTGGCTCCCGTATTCCACAAATAAGTAGTACCGCCTGATGCCGTCAATGTTGCTGTTGTACCACTGCATATAGATTGGTCTGCACCTGCATTGGCTGTTGGAACCGGATTTACTGTTACTACAACGACATCATCATCCGTACATCCATTATTATCTGTTGCCGTAACTGTATAGGTTGTAATTGCCGTCGGTGATACGATAATTGTTGCTGTTGTAACTCCTACGTTCCATGAATATGTAGTACCACCTGATGCTGTCAACATTGCTGCCGAGCCTACACATATTGTCTGATCTGCCCCTGCATTGGCTGTTGGTAATGAATTAACTGTTACTACTACCTGATCATCATCTGAACATCCATTATTATCTATCGCTGTTACTGTATAAGTTGTCGTTGAAGTTGGTGACACATTAATCGCAGGCTTAAGTCCTCCGGTACTCCATATATTTGTTGTACCGCCTGATGCTGTGAGAGTAGCTGTTGCACCCCTGCATATTATTTGGTCAATACCTGCATTGGCTGTCGGCACTGAATAAACTGTTACCACAACCTGATCATCATCTGTACAACCGGCACTTGTTGCTGTTACTGAATAAGTTGTGTTTGTAACTGGAGACACATTTATTGTAGCTGTAGTAGCACCTGTACTCCAGAAATATGTTGTACCACCTGAAGCAGTCAGTGTTGCTGCTGATCCTATGCAAACAGGTTGATCAATACCTGCATTAGCTGTTATTGAAGAATTTACCGTTATTACTACCTGATCATCATCTGTGCAACCATTAAGTGTTGCAGTTACTGTATAAGTTACAGTACTTGCCGGGGATATTGTAAAACTAGATGAAGTAACTCCTGTATTCCATAAATAAGTTGTACCACCTGATGCTGCAAGAGTTACTGTTGCTCCGCTGCACATGGTCTGATCTACTCCTGCATCGGCAGTAGGCAATGCATTAACCTTTACTACTACCTGATCATCATCCGTACAGCCATTTATTGTAGCTGTTACTGTATAAGTTGTATTGGTTGTCGGAGACACGTTGATTGTAGCTGTCGTAGCACCTGTATTCCAGGAATATGTTGTACCACCTGATGCTGTGAGAGTAGCTGTTATTCCCCTGCATATGGTCTGATCTGCACCTGCATTGGCTGTAGGTAAAGCTTTTACTGTCACTAATACATCATCAGTCGCTTCACAGCCACCTTTATCTATTGTCACCTTATATGTTGTTGTTACAGCAGGATTAGCAACAGGATCAGCTATATTAGGATTACTCAATGCCGTTACAGGCGTCCATGTATATGTTACCCCTCCGTTTGCATTTAATGTTGTACTGGTACCGATACATATAGATACATCGTCACCTGCATCAGCAACAGGCGGAGGACATATAGAAATCCAGTATGAACCTGTATAATACCAGAAATTCAATGAATCTGTGTTAAAAATTAAAAGTCCAGTTTTAGGATTATTAATGTTTTTTTGCTGTGTAGTATTCATACGCGGTATCAGGACACCTTTCTGCCATGCTTGATATTAGTTCACTGCAGAAAGGTGTCCTGATACAGCGTATGAATTCTACACAGCAAAAAAACATTAATAATCCTAAAA
>CAZSJF010000028.1:8113-14996 GCA_964606705.1 uncultured Bacteroidales bacterium | reverse complement strand
AATTTTTCTCATAATTTATCAGAATTTAAGTTTAAAGTTCAACAAATTTACCAAAATTTTCATTAGTAATTAAATTCTTAAACTTTTCCATGTCTGTTTAATTTTTACTGCTTATCTGCTTAAAACAAGTTGATAGATATTTTAGTATATCTCGTTATTGTTAGAAATCCATGTTTTAAGCTTTGTGAACTCTGTGCAAGCCTTAGTGTTCTCTGTGGTAAAAAATTTAACCACAAAGGTCACAAAGAAAATTTCACAAAGAACACAGAGAACAATACTTGACCAAAGCAGATAAGCAGTTAATTTTATTTTGCACATAACTCTTTCTTCATAACTTATTTGTTTATACTTTTGCATACACTTACAATTAATTCTTTAGGAAAAAACTATGGATAAAAATATTATAAAAAAACAGATCTCACAATTAACAGAAACTATCTCGGAACAGTCTCGGAAAATCACAGGTTACGAACATAATGTTCCCCAAATCGAAATAGACATAATAATGTCAAACATACGCGAACTGTATGAGGCATTTAGTGCATTAAATAAAGATGATCATTATGAACAGGAAAAACCTGAACCGGCTAAAATCAGGACTGAAATAAATGAAGTCGAAACAATTGACATGACTAATGTTTTTAAAGACAACTCTAACAAAACAGAAATAACAAAACAAAAAGAACCTGAACCGGTTTACAAAAAAGAAGCTCCTGTAATTACCGAAGTTCAAAAGCAGCAAGAGGAAAATAATACAGTTCAGGATAAAAAAACCACATTAGACCTGTTTTCAACATCCGGGCAGCCAACTATAGCTGACAAATATAAAGACAGCAAAACATCTTCTATTAACGAAAAAATAGGCAATACTAAAACTGATGAAACTATCGCTTCAAAGATGCAGAAAAAACCTATCTCCGACCTGAAAGCCGCCATAGGGATAAATGAAAAATTCCTGTTTATAAACGAATTGTTCAAAGGCAATATGGAAGATTATAATGAAGCTGTCAGTAAAATCAACATGTCTCAAAATTATGAAGAAGCTGTTAGGCATCTTGACTCTTTCAAAAAAACATATACGTGGAATGACAATTCAAACTCTCTGAAAATATTCAGGGAACTGATACAACGCAGATTTATCTGAACCCAACAAATGAATGAAGAAAATTACATTTTTCATATTATTCCTTTTTTATTTTACATTTTCTTTTTCTCAAGATATCAGTTATGCCCGTAAGATAATTGATTCTCTGTGCTCTCCATACATGTACGGAAGGGGATATGCAAATAACGGCGACAAAAAAGCGGCAGATTTCATACAACAGGAATTAATAAACGACAATATAAAGCCTTTCGGAAAAAGTTACCTTCAGCCGTTTGACATATCTGTAAACACATTACCCGGTAAAGTCAGCATTAAAATAGACAACAACATGCTTAAACCCGGTGCCGACTTTCTGGTTTCTTCCAATTCAAAAAATACCGAAGGTACTTTCAAAATCGTGTGGCTTACAAAAGATATTATTAAAAATGACAGTATTTTCAGCATATTCAGAAATCAGGATTATCATGACAAAGTCATAATAATTGACAAAACCGGCATAACTGACGGAGAAACATTACAATTTACCGAATTCCTCAGGACAATAAATCTATTCAGAGCGAAGGCAGTGATATTTCCTGATGACAAACTGGTATGGGGCATTTCAAACGGGGGTAAAGAAACTGACTTTATTGTGATAGACATACTGAAAAACAAAATACCGGCTGATGCAAAACAGATAAGCATTGAAATACAAAACAAATATTTTGAAAAATATACTACAAATAATGTTACAGGATATATCGAAGGCAAAACTTACCCCGACTCTTTTGTAGTCTTTACTGCACATTATGACCATTTAGGGATCATGGGGGCAGGCACATATTTTCCAGGCGCCAATGACAATGCCAGCGGCACTGCAATGGTACTTAACCTTGCGAAATATTACTCGGAGAACAGGCCTGACTATTCCGTGGCATTCATGCTTTTCAGCGCTGAAGACGCAGGATTACTGGGGTCAGAATATTACACAGGAAATCCTTTATTTCCGCTTGAAAAAATAAAATTTCTTATTAATCTTGACCTTGTAGGAACAGGAGATGACGGCATCACCATAGTGAACGGTTCAGTATTTGAAAAGGAATTCAACACTTTCGTGAAAATAAATGAAGAGAAAAAATATCTCAAAGCTATTAACAAGCGCGGCGAAGCGGCAAACAGCGACCATTACCCTTTCTACGAAAAAGGTGTGAAATCTATTTTTATCTACACACTGGGAGGCATTGCTGAATATCATAATATTTATGACAAAGCCGAAACACTGCCTTTAACAGAATATAACGACCTGTTTAAACTGTTAATTGATTTTGTTAAAAAACTAAATAACTGACATTACACTAAATTTCCATAAAAGAATAGAAAATAGCAAATATAAATATGAATAATATGCTGGTAATAAATCCAAAACAAATTTCATTTATATATTTTCTACCCTAATTAATTCCTAAAGCACCTTTATCTTGGTGAAACTTAGTGCCTTTGTGCCTTCGTGGCGAAAAATTTTCTTGCCACTAAGACTCTAAGACACAAAGAAATCACTAAGTTTGTAAATTAATCAGGCTATTTACTATAAAAACATGCGTAACATAAACAAGTAATTAAAATTATTATATATGTCAAAACTATACATAGTCCCCACTCCTATCGGCAATCTTGAAGATATAACCCTGCGTGCCATCAGGATATTGAAAGAAGCTGATATTATACTTGCGGAGGACACCCGTAAGACAAAAATACTCCTGGATCATTACCAGATTGACAAAAAACTCAGGCCATACCATAAATTCAATGAGCACAGCATTGTGAAAGAGATAACAGATATCCTGCAAAACAACAATATTGCACTGGTAAGCGATGGAGGTACACCGGGAATCTCCGACCCCGGATTCCTGCTTATCAGGGAATGTATTAAAAATGATATTGAAGTTGAATGTTTGCCAGGTCCCACAGCCTTGATTCCCGCACTTGTAAATTCAGGACTGCCTTCAGATAAATTTGTCTTTGAAGGCTTCCTGCCACACAAAAAAGGCAGGGAAAAACGACTGAAAGAACTTGCCGCTGAAACCCGCACAATGATATTCTATGAGTCCCCTTTCCGATTAATAAAAACACTTGAACAGGTTGCAACTCATTTCGGCGCTGACAGAAAAGCCTCTGTATCACGGGAGCTTACAAAAATATATGAAGAAACTAAAAGAGGGACATTAAAAGAATTGGCAGAATACTATAAAATAAATACGATAAAAGGAGAAATAGTGATAATTGTTGGCAAACCGGAATAAAAGAATTTTTTGGTATTAATCCCGCCAGTCGCCATTTTCTTTAATCAGGTTGATTAACATGCAGACAGCATCTTTTTCATTTATATTCTTTCTGATTATTTTTTTCCCTTTATACAGGGTGATTTTGCCTTTGCCTGAGCCTACATATCCGTAATCAGCATCAGCCATTTCGCCGGGGCCGTTCACAATACATCCCATTACAGCGAGCTTCAGTCCTTTAAGGTGCTGTGTTTTCTTTCTTACTTCTTCAACAGTTTTCTTAACATCATACTGCGCCCTGCCGCATGTAGGACAGGAAATATATTCGGTGCCGGTTATTCTCTTGCCTGTGGTCTGCAGGATGTCAAAAGAAAGTTGGGATATATTTTTTATGTTGAATTTTTTATCTGCACTTATCCATATCCCATCGCCAAGCCCGTCAACCAGCAAACCTGAAATATCCGTTGAACTGTAGAGATATAATTGTTCTGCTGTAAGCCCCTTATAGTCTCTGTGGATAATGACAGGTGTATCAATTTTATTGTTCATCAGACTGAAAAACATTCTTCTCTGCTCAGCCATGCCGTGAGAATTGTCAGTATTAAAAACAAAAACAATGGTTTTATCATCCTTTATTTTTTTAAGCAGAGTATCTGTCAATTCTCCGATATTTACTTCTACAAAATTCAACACAGAAGATTTCCTGTTCACTGCAATATATTCTTTCACACTGCTGAATAACGGAAATGTATTTTTTTGCTTTGCTGTTATTTTTTTCTTACCTGTATATGTATAATCAGATGAAACTCCGATATTGCTGAAATCTGTAATTACTACCGGCTTATTGTTTCCCCCTATATCTCTGATTTTGTATGTCTTTCTTTTTTTGTATTCAAACGGATTGACAGGAATTTTGCTGACATTGTCAATATAGATATGCGAGTTTCTGCCGGAATATCTGCTTACTAATGCTTTTGCAACAGGTATTTCCTGTCTGGGTTCGCCTGTCAATGAAACGCGTATCGTATCTCCTATTCCATCTTCCAGCAAAGTGCCAATGCCTGCTGCCGATTTTATTTTTCCGCTTATATCATCACCTGCTTCAGTAACACCAAGATGGATAGGATAATTCATGTTTTCAATTATCATCTTATTCACCAGGAGTCTGTATGCCTGAACCATTGTCTGTATATCGCTTGCTTTCATTGATAGCACAATGTCATAAAATTTCATATCCTCGCACATTCTTACAAACTCCATAGCTGATTCTACCATGCCTGAAGGAGTATCTCCATAGCGGTTTAATATCCTGCCTGAAAGAGAGCCATGATTGGAGCCTATGCGCAAAGCTGTTCCGTTATCTTTACATATTTTTACCAGGCGTGATAAATTACTGTATATTTTTTCAAGTTCAATATCATATTCTGCTTTACTGTATTTTATCCTGCTGTCTTTTGTTATCCCGTAGTTGCCTGGATTTATCCTCACTTTCTCAACAATACGTGCAGCTGTTTCAGCAATTTCAGGATTAAAATGCACATCAGCTATCAGCGGCACATAATAACCTTTCTTTTCAAGTGCATTTTTAATATTAAGCAGGTTTTCAGCTTCCCTTATGCTCTGTGCGGTAATTCTGACATATTCACATCCGCTACGAATCAATTCTATGATCTGCTTTACAGTGGAATCTGTATCCATGGTATTTGTATTTACCATAGACTGAATGCGTATGGGGTTACTGCCTCCCAAAGGAATGTTCCCTATGTTTACAACACGGGTTTTAAATCTTGAATATTTTGTTAAGGAGTTACAGTATTTAAAATTCAACATCGGGGAAATATGTTAATTCTTCAGGCGTTGCATAAGTTTTGTTGCATAAACAAAGTCATTGAGTTCTTTATTTTCTGTTCTTAATATTTCATTTCTGTCACCTTCCCACCACAAGCTTCCCTTGTATATAAACGACACTTTATCACCGATTTCTATTACGGAATTCATGTCATGTGTATTTACAATAGTTGTCATCTGATATTCCTGTGTTATTTCACTTATCAGATTGTCAATAAGTATGGCGGTTTTAGGGTCCAGTCCTGAATTAGGCTCATCACAGAAAAGATATCTCGGATTCATGGCTATGGCCCTCGCAATGGCAACCCTTTTTTTCATTCCCCCGCTTAATTCAGAAGGATAAAGGTTATTGCAGTTTTCAAGATTCACCCTGTTCAGGCAGAAATTAGCCCTGTCCCTTTTCTCTTCATAAGTTTGGGATGTGAACATTGTAAGGGGAAACATGACATTTTCTTCAACTGTCATTGAATCAAATAATGCACCACCCTGAAACAGCATGCCTATCTCCCTGCGGATAAATTTTCTTTCTTCAAGGTTCATTTCTGAAAAAACACGGTCATTATAAAGTATTTGTCCGCTGTCAACTTCCTTAAGGCCTACTATGCATTTCATCAAAACTGTTTTTCCCGAACCGCTTTGTCCTATGATCAGGTTAGTCTTACCTTTTTCAAAAGTTACGGATACATCTTTCAGTACTTGTTTTTTGCCAAAGAATTTTGATATGTTTCTGACTTCAATCATGAAAGCAACAGTTGTGTTAATATCAGATTAAATAAAATTATATAAATACTGCTGAAAACAACAGCTTTAGTGCTTGCCCTGCCGACTTCCAGAGCTCCTCCTTTCACATTATATCCATAATATCCTGATACCGAAGCCATAATAAAAGCAAAAAATACAGTTTTGATCAAAGCATAAAAAACATGGTAAGTGTGAAAATCATACAAAAGGCCTTCTATAAAGTGATAAGATGTCATTATCCCTGTTGTTATTGAAACAATCCACCCTCCCAGCATACTTAAAAACATGCTGATAATGACCAGTACAGGATTAATAATAACACAGGCGACAATTTTAGGTAAAATAAGATACTCGGCAGAATTAATTCCCATAACTTCCATGGCATCAATTTGCTCTGTAACCCTCATTGTTCCGATTTCCGAAGCTATTTTAGAGCCGACCTTTCCTGCAAGAATCAAAGCTATTATTGTAGGGGAAAATTCCAATATGATAGACTGGCGTGTAGTAAACCCCACTGCCCATAATGGTATAAGAGGACTGTCAATATTGATAGCTGTCTGTATTGCAACCACAGCTCCCATAAATACAGAAACAATTGCAACAATGCCTAAAGAATCAATACCCACATTCTCTATCTCCAGCAATAACTGCTGCCTGAAGACATTGCCTTTCTGAGGTTTCTTCAGAATTACACCAAGCAATGTGAAATATTTACCTAACTGATAAAATATATTCATTATTATGAAATATTTCTGCTAAAATAAATATTATACCGAAGAAAATCAAATTTTATGCTGATGTTGTTTAAGTAAATTGAATTATTAAAAAAATTAACACTAAAAACCCATACAACTTTAACAAAAAAAGTTTATTTTTACACATCTTATTAACTAAGTCTTAAATAAATACTAATGTTATGTTAATAATAAAC
>CAZSJF010000028.1:0-8103 GCA_964606705.1 uncultured Bacteroidales bacterium | reverse complement strand
TGTGTTGGGTGTGTTTGGTTTGTTTGGGAATCTCATATAGCCAATATTATTTAGTGTTAAGTTAAATATGAATTATAATAAAATTAAAAAAAAGAAATTAATGTTTTAGGTCTTTGGGTTATGGCAATAAGTTTAGTTTTATGTTATAAGTCTTTAGGGTTGGCTTATAACCATAGACTTTAGACCAAACCAGTTGCTATAGACCATTGACTAATAACCAAAACATTTTTTCTTAAGTATATTTTAATTTTATTATAATTCATATTTAACTTAACACTAAATAATATTGACTATATGAGATTCTCAAATTTATTACAGGTACTTGTTCCAAAGGAAAGAAAATTTTTTCCTATGTTTGAAGAAGCGGCAGAACATCTTGTAGAAGCATCAGTATTGCTTAATAATATCCTTACAACAGACAACCCTGATGAGAAAGCCAACAACATCAGGAAAATAAAAGAGATAGAAGAGAAGGGTGATCATATTACACATACAATTTATGATGAACTTAACAAAACTTTCATCACTCCTTTTGACCGTGAAGATATCCACGAGCTCGCCTCTACCATGGATGATGTGCTTGATTACATTAATTCGGTCTGCACGAAGGTAAAGCTTTACAAACCCAAAAATATATCCAGTTACTCAATCGAGATCTCTGAATTAATCGTTCAGGCTGCACATCAGATTAAAATAGCAGTGAGCGAACTGCGTAATCTTAAACATCCGCTTAAAATTAAGGAAGCATGTATAAGAATCAATGATATAGAAAATCAGGCTGATGACATTTATCATAACGCCATCTCAAATTTTTTCGAACAGGAAATAGATGCCATTGAACTGATCAAGAAAAATGAAATTATATACACTCTCGAAAAAGCTACAGACAAGGCTGAAGATGTATCAGATATACTGAAATCGATAATAGTCAAAATAGCTTAAGATATAAAGTTATTGCAGGAAAATACTTACCCACTATCAATAAAATAATAACGTCATATGAAAATATTACTTACTTCTTTTTGTATGGTTTTTTCTATGGGATTCTGCTTTGCACAGACAGAACCAAATCCTGATGCAATAGAAAAAATCGCTTCAGGCAAACAGGGATTCTATAAGAAACTGCTGAAAGGAGACAGCAAATTTGTCGGAAACAACTATGACCTGAAATACCACAGGTTTCAGTGGTATATCAATCCTGACACATTGTATATAAAAGGTTCTGTTACTTCATATTTCAAAACAACTGAGGATAATGTAACCCAGATAAATTTTGAACTTTCACATGAACTGACGGTTGATTCTGTTATATATCACGGCAATGGCCTTTTGTACAACATTGACTTAAATGATGTATTGACAATAGACATGGGTACAGTATTGCCTTTGGATAATTTTGATTCCATTACTGTTTATTATCAGGGTTCCCCGCCGCAGGGCAGTTATTTTGAATCTTTTGTAAAGGCCTTTCATGACACCGACAATATACCTGTTCCTATAATATGGACTTTATCGGAACCTTACGGAGCAAAGAGCTGGTGGCCTTGCAAAAATGACCTTTCCGACAAAATTGACTCAATAGATATCATAGTTACAACCCCTCAGCAATACAGGGCTGCAGCAAACGGAATGCTGATAAGTGAAACCCTGTTGGATACAAATAAGACCTATCACTGGAAACACAGATATCCTATTGCAACTTATTTAATAGGAATTGCAGTAACAAATTATTCCGTTTATTCCGATTATGCTGTTGTAAACGGAGATTCCATTGAAATTTTAAATTATGTTTACCCTGAAAGCCTCGCAGAGAGCCAGGCAAATTCCCCGAATATTATTCCTGTCATGCAGCTATATGACAGTATGTTCACAGAATATCCGTTTATTAATGAAAGATACGGACATGCACAGTTCTCATGGGGCGGAGGCATGGAACACCAGACAATGACATTCCTTCACGACTTCGGACATGAACTCATGGCACATGAATTGTCACACCAGTGGTTCGGCGATATGATCACGTGTGCAAGCTGGCATGATATTTGGCTTAATGAAGGTTTTGCAACTTATGTTACTGGATTAACTTACGAACATATGTTTAACGGTTACTGGTGGAAAACATGGAAAGGCTTACAGATAATGAAAATAACAGAATTCCCTGATGGTTCAGTATATTGTGTTGATACGACATCCGTGGAGAGGGTTTTCAGCTCAAGGCTCTCATACAGGAAAGGTGCAGCACTCCTGCATATGCTCAGGTGGATCACAGGTGACTCCTGCTTTTTTCTGACAATGAGAAACTACCTTAATGATGCCTCTCTTATACATAATTATGCAACTTCGGCAAATTTCATATCTCATGCTGAAACAGTCAGCGGGATGGACCTGACAGGATTCTTTAACGACTGGCTCTACGGTGAAGGTTATCCTATATACAGCATAATATGCGGCCAGGAGGAAAGCAATGACTCCATGGCTGTTGCAATAATTCAAACACAATCCCACCCTTCTGTCAGCTTCTTCGAAATGCCGGTGCCTATTAAATTTAAGAATGAAAATAAAGACACACTGATAGTCTTCAATAACACTTATTCAGGACAGGTATTCAAAACGCATTTAAGTTTCCATGCCGATTCTGCATTCTTTGACCCCGATATGTGGATTACCTGCAAACTCGACACGCTTATTCTTTCTGTTAAAGAAAATCCTGATAATAACAAATCCTTACCTGTTATATATCCGAATCCTTTTAAAGATCAAACGAATATTGAATACACCCTTATAAAGCCTTCTGATGTTCTCATTGAAGTGTATAATACCAGTGGTAAAAAGATTGAAATTATTGTCAATGAAAGACAGGGAAAAGGCAATCACAGGTATAAATTTGACTTTTCTGATTATGCCGCAGGAATATATTATTTAAAAACAGTGATTGACGGTCATGTTGTAACTGAGAAATTCACAAAAGTCGAATAAAAAGGCCTTATTTTACGGCCACACAGAAAAAGTCAAGACACTTATCGTCAGCTTCGCTCAAAAAGAAATCATTTACACTGACATCTTTAACCAGGCCTGTGTTCTGTTTCAATAATTTTTTGCGGTTCATCCTGTTCATTATGTCGTAAGGTATCTGCAGAAACTGCCGCGGCAGATTGTACTGCAGGTTCAGAATATCAAAACGGGTTATGCGCTCCACTGATTTTCTGTTTTCCTCATGATATTCCATTACTTTTTCATTGCCACAAATGCCTTTCAGTGACACATTAGAAAAAACCGTTCCGACAAGATTCAGCAGCTGCTCCTTAGTGTATTCCCTTATATGCCATGGATTACGCGTAAGCGACATTTTAATGTTAGGTGTTGTCATCACAAATTTTCCATCAGGTTTAAGAACCCTGTATATTTCTTTTACCAAAATATTATCATTCTTTATATGCTCAATAACCTGGAAACAAACGGCAAAGTCAAACTGATCATCAGAAATACCGGAAAGAGGAGGCACTTTAGCCTGCTTAAATTCTATGTTATATTTATTTTTTAATCCTTCATCAATTTGTGTATTGTATTTGTCAACGGCAAGATAACGCGCCGATTTCGGAGCTAACATTTTGATTCCGTAGCCTTCTCCGCTACCTATTTCAAGCACGTTGCCGTTAATCAGCTTTTCCGCTTCCTTATAAGCAATAAGATGCCTGCATAGAATAATATTATCTGATACCAGATTTTCTGTATTCCTTTCGGCTGTCTGAAATACTTTCATGTTGAATAAATATGAAAAACAACGGGATGCATCAGATTAAATTATTCTTCACTGTCATCCGGCGGAACTTCTCTGTTGTTGTCCTGAGGAAGAAACTGATAATACTTTTTCAATATCTCCATAGACTTTTGTTCCAGTTGTTTTTGTTTTTGCATTCTCGACGTATATGCTATTCTCTGTACTATATATATATCCTGCTTTATTTCAAACTCAACGCCTCTCATTTTAGAACCCAGTGAGGTAAGATATTTCAATTCACCATCATAAATGGTAAGGAGTTTATCCATGATTTTAACAGCTTTATCCGTAACCCCGGCGCTATAATATGTTTCAGCAATGGGGAGGACAGAATAATTAAATGGAACCGTTTTTTCAGGCAGCACTTCCATACATCTGTCACACACTTTTATTGCAGAATCTTTTTTGCCTTCATCCATAAGGGCATTAGCCAGGCGTGCAAAGTTATTGCGGAAGTTCATTGTCATCCTCATATTATCTTCATTAAGATATACTTCAGGGTCTTGTATGTTTCCCCATTTGAATTTATTCATAAGGTTATCATACATGACTGTTGTATTGATGCTTCCTGTTTGTCCATCCTTATTTTTTGCCTTTATCGGAATAAACCTGTAAGCAAGCCCTTCGAGCTGGAAATAATCCTGCAGGCCCAGATAGCTGTCCGCTCCTGTTGTAATTGCAAAATATACAGGCCTGTCCCAATTGTTGTTAGCCAGCAGATCAAGCACCTCAAAATGATTCTTGTATATCCCATATTTATTTAAAGACCATTCAATATTTTTCACTATTCGTCCGGCTTTATCTTTAGGTACAGTACCATTGTTTACAACTTTTACCGAATCAACAGGTATGCTGAAATTTTTTGTAGGAAAATAAGCATAAAGCTGATCATTTGCAGAAAGCTTGGTTTGCGGATCATCACTGGCAACAAAATTAATGAGATCCTTTAACGGAACATATCCCTTAACAGAAGGAACTTCCTTGATTAAAACCCAGTCACAAATTCCTCCCTGCCTGTACTTGTCTTTAGTCATTGATAAAGGCATAGGATCGGATAAATAAGCCTTACGTTTCATCTGGTCAATATACCAGTCGGTATTGAACAGGCTCAGGTTGCATACTCTCACATCCGTCCGTATCCCTTCTACTTCCTGGGCATACCATAACGGGAATGTATCATTATCGCCATTGGTAAACAATATGGCATTAGGTGCACACGAGTTCAGGTAATTGCATGCAAAGTCAAGACAGGTATATCTATCTGAGCGGTCATGGTCGTCCCATTCTTCCCTTGCCATAATTCCAGGAACAAGCAGCAGGCAAATAAGAACTGCCAGAGAAGCGGAAACATTGCCGTTTATCTTTTTCTTAAAAGATTCATACAAAGACAATACTCCTATACCTATCCATATAGCAAAGACATAGAAGGAGCCGGCATAGGCATAGTCTCTTTCTCTTGGCTGAGGACATACAGGATTAAGATATATATTAATAGCTATTCCTGTAAAGAAAAAGAACAGGGCAATAACCACAAAATCTTTATAATTAACCTTCATATGATAAATCAATCCTATCAATCCCAGTATCAGAGGCAGGAAGTACAGTTTGTTGCGCGCCCTGTCTTTTGCAAGCCTGTCAGGGAGGTTGTCCTGAGACCCCAGCAGCCATGAATCAATAAAATTCACTCCGCTGAGCCAGTTTCCGTCAACAGCATCTCCGAATCCCTGGTTACCGTTCTGTCTTCCCACAAAATTCCACAGGAAATAGCGGAAATACATATGCCCTAACTGGTATGAGAAAAAATATTTGAGATTTTCACCAAATGTCGGTTTCATGATAACTTCGCCCGTTCTTTCATTTTTGACAGGGGTGCCATCCGGATCATACACAGGCCTGCCTTCAATTCTTCCCCAGCTTTTATAACCGGGTATATGATCGCCCTGTGAACTCCACATCCTGGGGAAAATAGTACAAAATCTTGAATCATAATTCGGAATAACATTTTTCCGTTCGTCTGTTTTAACATGCTTTCCTTTGATTGTATCCTTATCCCAAACCGGCGTTCCGTCTTTACTCGAATTATTACGGTCTAACGGGGCATTATAGTAGGGCCATAGAAAACAGGCCAGTCACCGTATTGTTCCCTGTTAAGGTATGCCAGCAGACTGATCGCATTTTCAGGATTGTTTTCATCCAGAGGAGTATTTGCTATTGACCTTATAGGAAGTAAAAAGAAAGTGGAATATCCTATAATAATAAAAGTGATACACAAAATAACAGTATTCGCTATAACTTTACTGTATTTGTGTGTATATATTAACCCTGCTACTATTCCTGCTGTCAGAACCAAAAAGTAAATAATTGTTCCTGAATTAAAAGGAAGCCCGATATTGTTTACAAAAAACAATTCGAATTTTCCGGCTAAAGAAACGACCCATGGTATAATGCCGGACTGTACAAAACCGAGTATTAATATAGAAATTATTGATGTAATGATAATTCCTTTTCTGGAAGATTTATATTTTTTAAAATAATATACAAATGTTATAGCAGGAATAGTGAGAAGGTTTAACAGATGAACCCCTATGGAAAGCCCCATAAGATAAAAAATAAGAATTATCCATTTCATAGAGTATTTGTCATCTGCAACAGTTTCCCATTTTAATATTGCCCAGAAAACTATCGCTGTAAAGAAAGATGACATAGCATAAACTTCACCTTCAACTGCTGAAAACCAGAAAGAATCGGAGAATGTATAAGCCAAAGCACCGACAGCGCCGCTGCCAAAAACAGCCACCATTTTTTCTTTTGTCATCTCACCGGAAGCGGCAACAATTTTTTTTGCCAGCATTGTAATTGACCAGAACAAAAACAGGATAGTGAACCCGCTTACAAGAGCAGACATGGTATTTATCATGCGTGCCACCTGGCTTGTGTCACCGGCAAATAAAGTAAATATTCTTCCCAGCAACTGAAAAAATGGTGCTCCGGGAGGATGCCCGACCATAAGTTTATATGCAGTAGAAATATATTCACCGCAATCCCAGAAACTGGCTGTCGGCTCAGATGTTACTATATAAACAGCAAATGCAACAGCAAATACTATCCAGCCGATAATATTATTTAATCTTGTATATGATTTCATTTTTTATATATTTTAATTCTACGAAGATATAAAATTTTTTATTAAAGATTTACCCTTTAACTTTTATTAACTATATGAAAACTTTTATCCTTTCTTTCTTAAATTCTTTCAGGCTGTACAATACAATATAATCACTGCACGCAATTTTATCTGCCATCGACCTGATGATTTGCTGAGATTTATCTTTATTCTCTGCATGTATCATTGCAAATAAAGGATGTTCCCACTTCTCACTGACTTCCCTCTGGTAACAATGGGATACCTGATTAAATTCCGCTATTTTCCTGCCGGCAGATATGATTCCATCTTCAGGTATTTTAAAACATACCATGGCACTGGCATTATAGCCGATATTTTTGTGCCTGACAATACATGATATTCTTCTGATTATTCCCTGTTTTTTCAGTTCTCTTATTTTTTCAATGACTTCATCTTCTGTCAAATCAAGAGATCTTGCAGTTTTTTTCCAGAATTCTGAAGTTATTTCAAACCCTTTCTGAAGTTCACGTATAAAACGCCTTTCAAAGTCAGACATATCAATATCTTTTTCCTCACCGGCTGGAATAATATTATTTTTAATATCATATTTCCGGCTGGAAACAGGAAACATTACATTGAGTTTAAATATCCTGACGGAAGGCAGATTGACATAATCTGTGAAACCGGTGCCTTCTAAAATCTTTTCTATCTCTTCTTCAAAACTTTTCTCTTTCTTTACCGACAGGGTAAACCAGATATTACACTTATGTTCCCTCAGGTAATTATGACTTACACCCGGATGTGAATTTATCCTGCTGACAACAGATTCTAATGATTCTTCTCTGCATTGTACCCCTGTTAAAGTATTCTTATATCCTATTTTTCTGTGATCTATCACAGGGGATAATTCACGAATTAAATCTCCTGAAATAAAAGACATGGTTTTACTTATTACCTCTGTTTCAGATAAAGAACATTTTCTTCCTATATCTTCAAAAGGCTTCATTGTCAAAGGAAAATCTTTCTGCAGTTCATCAAGAAGCAATTTGTCGGCTTCAGATAAAGATAACATATTTAATCCCTCAAAATTTTACTGCTAATTTAAGATTTTCCTTTGACAATGAAGCCTTTTGAATATATAGGAAGAAAATGTTCTTTATCTGAAACAGAGGTAAAAACAACACCAAACACACCCAACACA
>CAZSJF010000027.1:0-15057 GCA_964606705.1 uncultured Bacteroidales bacterium | reverse complement strand
GTAAATGCATTTACTGCAGGCGGACACATTTTTGTATATACCGGTTTAATACAATATTGCAAAACCACAAGCGAAATGGCTTGCATCATTGCTCATGAAATCGGTCATAATGAAAAAGGCCATATAAATTTAATATTGAAGCGCATCAAAATTGCAGGTAATTTTGGAGAAATACTTTATACCATTAAGCAATTAACAACTCCGTCATTCAACCAGTTTAATGAGGTAGAGGTCGATTGTTACGGCGCTGACCTTGCATATGCTGCAACTTATGACCCACGGGCAGGAGCCAACCTATGGAAAAGAATGGCAGAGGATAGTCAGGGATCAGAAGAATGGAAAATATTCAAGTTAATCTCGACTCACCCTTTTTCAAGTGAAAGGTATGAGTGCTTGAAAAAACACATAGAGAATAATTATAAACTTTCGTTTTAAATTCTGATACTTCTTACCCGATTTCATCTGGCAAATTGCTATTGCCCCTCCTGAAGTATATAGATCAATTATCCCTGACACAGCGAACAGAAAACCCATTGCCCTTGGCATAGTTAAACCTGTCATTGCTGTAATTAAAAAACATACAAATGGTCCACACATCACCGGCACGGCGCTCGGTTGAACTCCACCAACCGCCATAACGCCCGATACCGTCGAAATCCCCATTTTCATTGCGATAGCCACCCGGAAGAGCTGTAAATCCGCTGCTGTTAGTTGTACCTGCATTTGGACTGCTCCAATGTCTTGTACCAGCCTCCCTTAGTTTGCCGCCTGCCACTTCTTCTCCGCCCAAATAATCAGTTAATTGTGTCCATTCCGCATCACTTGGCAAATGCCAACCTTTAGGAGATACATTATTAGCTGTTGACCAGTTGTAGAGATAACCATAGGTTGCCACATTGCTTTGGTTGCCGTCGTATGCCCAACAGCCGCTATATGTTTTGTAAGCAAGATTCTGCGCCATCCACACCTGATTGCCGATTTTTACCCATTTGTAGGTTTTGCCATCCCTCATATCTTTAAAAGTACCTGTTTTGGAATTAGACTCAGCTGCAGCTGAGTCTTTCTTTGCCTTTGCTATTACTTTATCAATTGAGTCCTGCTTCGCTTTTGCTATTACTTTATCAATAGAATCCTTCTTTGCTTTTGCTATTGACTCATCAATTGTGTCGTGCACACTTGTCAGTGTATCCTTCTTTTGTATTTTTGTTTTTTCCTTATTATTCCATGGAAAAACGACTATGAGCACAACTACAATAACCAGTAATATTGCCGCACCAATAATCCATGAAAGCTTGCGGGGTTTCTTTTCATTGTCAGTATTAACAGACTTCACAGGAGATTGTGTTTGTATGATGGTTTTATCATCCTGTAATTGGGTTTTGTCGGTGTCTTCCGGTTTACTTAAGATAACTGTGTTGTCATTTTTTTCTTCAGTTTTGATCTGTACGCCGGAATATATCTTGCTTATTGCATCCATCATCTCTTCAGCACTCTGATAACGCTTGCTGAATCCATATTGTAATGCTTTTATTATTATATCGTTTAACCCCTGGCTGATAGCTGGATTTATTATATTTGGTGCTGTTAATTGATCCTGCATCGTTTCCCCATCAATTCTGTCAGAAGCCAGCATAGGCTTTTGTCCGGTCAGGCAATAATACAATGTAGCTCCAATGGCATAGATATCTGTATAAGGGCCTGCCTTCCGCTCACCGTATTGCTCCGGCGCCGCATAACCGGGCGTTACAATCTGCGTCATGGTAAGCGACTTATTGTCAGCCGCAAACTGCCGGGCAGAACCAAAATCAATCAACACCACATTACCTTGCGGCGTTATCATAATATTATCCGGTTTTATGTCACGGTGCAGAAGATTATGTTTGTGTACTTCGCCTGTAGCTGCCAGCACTTGAGTGATGTAGCCCAATGCTTCCTGTTCCTGCAACCTGCCCCCTCTATCTTTGATTATGTCACTCAGCTGCTCACCTTCAATAAAGTCCATTACAAAATATGCTGTATTGTTCTCTTCAAAACTGTCTATCACCTTTACGATTCCCTGGTGGTCGAATTTTGCGAGTTTCTCGGCTTCTTCAATAAAACGTTTTTTAAAATTAACGAAATCATCTTTCGAGATGGTTTGCACAGAAACAGTTTTTCCTTCACGTACACAACTACCTGAAATGAACAATTCTTTAATAACTACTTTTTCTTCCTTGGTACGGTAAGCACCTTTATGTATCCAACTTGCAAGATAGGTTATACCAAACCCTCCCTGGCTGATATAACGCTCAACGCGGTATGCGCTATCATGCAGTAAAGTTCCTGATGTAAGTATATGCTGTTGTTCCATGTTTATTTAAAATTAAATACTGTCTTTCCTTTTTATTGCAAAATACAAACCTAAAAAAATAATTACATTAATCACAGTAATCATAAAAAAAGTATTTTGAATAGTTTTTGATTTAAAAATGCCCATTAGTTTATCATTATAAAGATCGAGCATATCTAATGCCGGTTTTTTTGTTATCTTCATTTCATTAACAGGTTTCTGGCAAATCATAGTAACCATGGTTGAATCATTACGGATAGTATCTGTTTTAAATTCGGGTATCATTGCCACTATACTACCGGTACAACTGTCCTTTTTATCCCAATAATAGGTGTCCTGCAGAATTGCAAATCCTTCAGTACCCCATCGTCCGAGTGTTGCATAACTCAATGTTTCAGTTACTTTATCTTCAATTCTTGTTACCACACCTGCGAGCATGATCTGCGGAATGAGTATAATAGGTACGATGGTCATCACTTTTTCGGCATTGTTGAATAAAGCTGACAGCAACAGTCCCATCAGGGTGGCTGAAAAAGAAAGATAAAGCATAAAACCCGCATTACTCCAATAATAGCCAAGCATCAGCGGAGTGTCCAGCCCCTCAGGAGTGTCACCCTTATAACGCAAATAGATGATACCAACAAACATCAGCACTTGTACAGCGCCGAATAAGGTGAGTATGATAATCTTTGAAAAAATGTAAGTGAGTATATGCAGGTTGAACATACGTTCCCGTTTGTAGATGGGGGTCTCACTTACTATCTCTTTGGCTGCATTACTTACACCGAACCATATAGCAGTGATGGACATCAGGAACAGGATACCAATGTGCATATCTTTAAAAATAAAAGCTATTAATCCGGCGATAATAACAGGCTGAATAAGCAGCAAAAATGTGTTGATGCGGTCGTTAAGTTTAATGTTCAGATAACGCACACATAACCAATAAAGCTGCCTGAACACCGATTCGTCATTGATCCTCCCGGGCACTGCAGCATGTTGTGAAGGCGATGACTGGCTGCACGGATGTTCGCCTCGCCAACGGGCATACCATTGCTTTACCTGTTCGTCTTTGCTTAATAAAGCATAGATGCTGATTATATCATTCGCAGAAAAATGTTCGAACAGCATTTTCCCTTTCTCTCCATAGTAAGCATGATACCCTTTGGTTGTGAGGAATATCACTTTGTCCACATAGTTCAGGTCTTCCGGTTTATGTGTTACCATTATTACCGTGGTGCCCAGCTTGGTGAGATTTTTAATGCATTTCAGAAATTCTTCGATGGTTTCAGGGTCAAGCGGCGAAGTAGGTTCATCCAGGAAAAGAATGGTGGGATTGTTAAGCAGTTCAACGGCAATTGAAACCCTCTTTCTTTGGCCACCTGAGAGCTCTCCGATTTTCTTCTGCCGGATGTCGCTGCGGTTAATGTTCAGGTTGGTGAGCACTTCGTCAATTTTTTTTGCAATAAATTCATCCGTCACATCATCGCCAAGACGCAGTTTGGATGCGTAATATAATGATTTCTCCACTTCAAGGTCTTTGTGCACAATATCATCCTGAGGCACATAGCCGATCTTACGCTTAAGATACTGGTAATCTTTCATCAGGTCGAGGCCGTGTATCAGCACTTTGCCAGCTGTTGCAGGATTATCGCCATTAAGCGCTTTGAGCAAGGTTGACTTACCACAGCCCGAGGGGCCCATAAGTGCCACAAACTCCTGTTTGGGTATTTTTATATCAATAGTATGCAGTCCGATGGGATCGCCTGTTTTTTTGTCTTTGTTATAATATTTTTCAAGTCCGATGGCTTGTATAGCAGGTTCTTCGCTAAGGTCGCGTATTGTTTCGTTGAGCCGGAAGGTATAAAGCCCTATATAAAGGGTTTGGTCTTCAAAAATCCGGGTGCGGCTAAAAATCCTTTTGCCATTGATATAGGTACCATTGGTTGATCCAAGATCTTCCACATAAACGGCATCGCCTTCTTTAAATACCATTGCATGCTCGCGGGAAACAAATTTATCTTTATCTTCTAAAATAATATCTGCTTTCTCAGCACTGCGGCCAATCAACACAGAGTTTTTTTCTTTAAGCCAGTCATTCAGGGTGTAGTTGGTTTTATGGTCAGTCACCTTTTGTTTCTCTGGAGAATTGATAGGCATTTCAAAAGTTACACGTATTGAAATATTGTTGCCGGGATTAAACGAGATCACCTGATCGTTGCTTACCTGTAGAGGCACATGGGGTATAATTGATTTCCCATTGATCCACGTTTTATTGGTACTCTCTAAATCCTCAATAAAAAGTCCCTCATCATTGAATAATAATTGCGCATGCCGGCGGGATATTGCGGGGTCGTTGATCTCAACAGAGGCATTGCTGCCTTTCCTGCCAAATACCAAAACACCGCCTTGTTCGAGTTGAAAAGTCTGAACAGAAGTAGAGGTATTGTTAATCAATACCTGTATGGTTATTTTAGAAGTCATGATAAAATATTTTTTTAATCAGGTATGGAATAAATTTAAACAAAAATAGCAAATAAATTTTATAAATATTAATACTAAATAATAGTATATTTGTATAATAGCACTCGAGTTCCTTGCAAAGGAATGTAATGAAACAGGTTGATAAATAGGTGGACTTAAAACAACTGATTACAGGAAAGCCTTTAAACATAAACTGACTAAGAGGATATATATAGACCATCCAAGACCAGAACGCAATGAAGATAATAATAAATCTTATTAAACAATACATATTCTGGTTGCTGTTTTTTGCATTAAACAGGACAGTATTCATTTTATATAATTACAAACAACTTGATGGCACCGGTTTTAGTGAAGTCATATCTGCATACAGGCATGGGATTTATCTTGATAATTCCGCAGTATGCTTTATCATTGCTGTACCATTCCTGTTTTTATTTTTTAAGTCCCTGCTTAAATGGAATTTTTTTGACATATTCATTAAATTTTACAGTTTTCTAATTATAATTATTGTTTCAGTAATAACATCTTCAGAACTTGGAGTATATGAAGAATGGGGGTATAAGCTGAATGTTAAAGCTATTCTGTATTTATCTCATCCCGGTGAAGTGGTTAATTCAGCACGAACTTCTGTCATAGTTATTTCTGTTGTCCTGATTCTGCTGCAATCCTTTATCGGGATATACGTTTACAACAGATTTATTTATGAAAAAATATCAGTAAAAAAAAGAAACTTCATTTTTTCCCTGCTTTTCCTTATTGTTACGCCGGTATTATTATTTATAGGTCTCAGGGGAGGCATTCAGCAGATACCTATAAGCCAGAGTGATGTCTATTTTTCAAAAAACAATTTTTTGAATACTGCTGCGGTTAATTCTCCATGGAACCTTATGCACAGCATTGAGGCAAACAAAAGACACCTTAATGAAAATCCTTATAATTATTACAGCCTTGATTATGCAGAACATGTCGTTGATTCTCTACACAGTGTTGAAAAGGACACAACTGTCAAAGTTCTAAATACAAAAAAACCAAACATAGTATTTATCTTACTTGAAAGCTGGGCAGGAGATAATATAAGTTCTTTAGGTGGATATGCAGGAATTACGCCCGAATTTGAAAAACTTATAAAAGACGGCATATTGTTTACCAATATATATGCAACAGGAGCATTATCCGATCATGGCATTGTTGCTGTTTTCAGCGGTTTCCCTTCACAGCCTACAACAGCTATATTAAGGCAACCTGATAAATTTCAGCAGCTGCCATGCATTGTAAAAGAACTGAAAAAAGCAAAATATTACAGTTCCTTCCATTTTGGCGGACAACTGAGCTATGGTAATATTAAAGGATACATGTATTTTAATGGATTTGATAAAATTGTTGAAGGTGCAGACTTCCCCGGCAACATACCAAGAGGCAAACTTGGAGTTCATGACCAATACCTGTATAAAAGAGTTTTAAATGATATCAGTTCTTACAAAGAACCTTTTATTGCAGGTATCTTCACCCTCAGCAGCCATTCCCCTTACGACCAGCCGATGAAAAAAGTTATCCACTGGGGCGATGACGGAGAAAATTATCTTAATTCGGTTTATTATGCCGATAAATGCCTTGGGACTTTCTTTCAGGAAGCAAGAAAAACAAAATGGTATGATAACACCTTGTTCATACTGATAGCAGACCACAGTCATATGACACCAAGGAAAAATGCTTATTACTCCCGTGAATACAGGAAAATACCATTGCTGCTGTACGGAAATGTTCTGAAAAACGAATACAGAGGAAAAAAGATAAGCAGGATATCATCACAGGTTGACATTCCTGCTACTTTGCTGGCACAGCTGGATATAAATAACAAAGGATTCAAATGGAGCAAAAATCTGTTTAACCCTTACACCAAGGAATTTACTTTTTATTCTTTCGATGACGGCTTAGGATGGTTAATGCCGGGCAGTTATTTCGCTTATGACAACAAAACAAACTGTTACTATGTAACTGATTTTGAATCCGAAAAAACGAAAGAAAAAGCAATAATACTGGGGAAATCGTACCTGCAGGTTATGTATGATAATTATCTGAAATACTAAACATAAATACCTTAAGTATTGATATTTTAGAAATAATGTTATACTTTTGACATGAAATTATTATTAAATATAATATGGACCTAACCAAAATATTATCTGTTTCCGGAAAAGGCGGACTGTTTAAACTGATTGCCCAGAGCAAAAATGCTATGATAGTTGAATCTTTCATTGACAAGAAAAGATTCCCTGTTTACAGTTCAGGTGAAGCCAGTGTGCTTGAAGACATAAGAGTCTTCACAAATGACAAAGACCTGCCTCTGAAGGATATATTTATGAAAATATATGAAAAAGAAGTCGGCAAACCTGCCATAGATTTCAAATCAGATGATGCAGCCCTGAAAAAATATTTTGAAGAAATTCTGCCGGATTATGACAAAGAGAGAGTCTTTGTTTCAGACATTAAAAAAATGCTGAGATGGTACAATATCCTGCTTGAAGCAGGCATTGTCAAACCAGAAGAAGAAAAGAAAGACGGAGAAGCACCTGCCGGTGAGAGCATACAGGCATCAGATGAAACAGAAGACGGAACAAAGAAAGAAAGACCGGAGTTAAAGACACAGCCGAAAAAAGTTCCCGTCAAGATAGCAGAACCTAAAGTCAAAGGCGCACCGACGTCAAAAGCAAAAAGCTCCGCAAACTTAAATATAGCTAAAAAAGTAGGTCCGTAAGTTTTACGGACTTTTTTTATATTTACTGATGTGAGAAAAGTTATAGAGGACTTAAAGGTTGTTAAAAACAAAATTTTATCCACTGATTATTTTCTGCTGGAACTGCAGTCCTGTAATAAACTACCGGAAATAATGCCCGGACAGTTTGCTGAAGTACACAGCGGATCAAAAGATGTCTTTCTCAGAAGGCCTTTTTCCATTCATGATGTTGATTATTCAGAAAACACCATCAGTCTGCTGGTAAAAAAAGTAGGAAAAGGTACTGAAGCCCTTGCTTCTGTTGTAAAAGGCAATTTTGTAAATGTAATTTATCCTCTGGGAAAAGGATTTTCCATTAAAAATGCACACAATGTTTTATTAATAGGCGGCGGCACTGGCATTGCCCCTTTACTGCTGTTGGCAAAAAGATTGTACGAAAAAAATGTGAAATCTTCAATACTGACAGGAGGAAAAACAAAACAGGATATATTAAGGATTGAAGAATTTAAAAAATACGGGAAAGTTTTTGTTTCAACAGAGGACGGATCTATGGGGGACAAAGGACTTGTAACTGAAAATAAAATCCTTTCCAATCCTGATTTCAACTGCATATACACCTGCGGGCCGGAGCCTATGATGAAAGCTGTTGCAGGATATGCAAGAAAAAACAATATCTTCTGTGAAGTCTCTTTGGAAAACACTATGGCCTGCGGAATAGGAGCCTGCCTTTGCTGTGTCGTCAATACTGTTGAAGGCAACAAATGCGTCTGTACCGAAGGCCCTGTATTTAATATAAATGAATTAAAATGGCAGATCTGAAAGTTAAAATAGGAAACCTTAAACTGCAGAACCCTGTGATGACCGCTTCAGGCACATTCGGCTATGGAAAAGAATTTGAAGATTTTACAGACCTCAATAAACTTGGCGGCATCATCGTTAAAGGGACCACACTTGAACACAGAGAGGGCAACCCATATCCGAGGATGGCGGAAACCCCTTCAGGAATGCTTAACGCTGTGGGATTACAGAATAAAGGTGTGGATTATTTCATTAAAAATATTTATCCTGAAATAAAAAAATACAAAACCAATATCATCGTAAATGTATCCGGTTCTTCAACAGATGACTATATCAAAGCAGCGGAAAAGATAAATGCACTGGAAAAAATCCCTGCTATTGAACTGAACATATCCTGTCCCAATGTAAAGCTGGGCGGAATGGCTTTCGGCACAAACCCTCATGCCGCCTCCGAAATCACAAAGGCTGTGAGAAAAGTTTATAAAAAAACATTGATAGTAAAACTCTCTCCCAATGTCACCGATATTACAGAAATAGCAAGGGCTGTTGAAGATGCCGGCGCTGATTCCGTTTCGCTGATAAACACTTTGCTGGGCATGGCAATAAATTCAGAGACAAGAAAACCTGTTTTATCAACTGTAACAGGCGGACTTTCAGGCCCTGCTGTCAAACCTATAGCTCTGCGCATGGTATGGCAGGTAAATAAAGCCGTTAAAATACCTGTTATAGGGCTTGGCGGCATAATGAATACTTCCGACGCCGTTGAATTTATCCTTGCCGGTGCCACTGCTGTACAGGTGGGTACAGCCAATTTCATAGACCCGCAGGTAACAATGAAAATCATCCAGGGGCTTGAAGAATACATGGTGCGACATAAAATAAAATCCATATCAGAACTGACAGGAAAACTGGATATTTAATCCCCCTATAATACAAGTCTAAAGCTGAAAGTGGTCTCGAAATCACTTTTTATAACAAAAACAAATACCGGCTTAAACTTGACTTTTGCTTTTAAAATTAGTATAATTGTATAATACGGAAATGTTTTAATGATGAAACACATTCTTATCATAGTGGGTTTTGCTTTTATTCCTTATTTTGGAATAAGCCAGCAGAATGTCAGATACTTTAAAAATATCAATATTGATAAAACTGCAGGTAATGACTCCCTGAGCGAAGAAGCAGCAAAAAACACAAACTGTTACCGTATCACTTATAACGAAAATAATAAGCCTTTAAAAATTGAATATCTTAAAAATTTTAAACTATCTGAGAATAACGGTATTGCCTTATACATCTGGAAATACGACAACAAAGGAAACCCGGTGGAAAGAAGCTGTTACGGTATAGACAATAAGCTGAAAGAAGGCACTAACGGTATTGCCATAACCCGATGGAAGTACGATGACAAGGGAAACAAAACCGAAAAAAGCTGTTACGGTGCTGATGAAAAGCTTAAAGAAGGAAAATACAGCGAAATTGCCATATCACGCTACAAATATGACGAAAAAGGGACCATGACCGAAGAGAGTTGCTACGGCGCCGATGAAAAGCTGAAAGGAGATAGTTATACCGGAGCTGCAATTTACCGTTTTAAGTACAATGATAAAGGCGAACAGGAAGAAATAAGCTATTACGGGACAGACGAAACATTAAAAAAAATTGAAAAAATAGGTAATTAATAATATTACCAGACAATATTCACTGCCTGATATAAATATTTTACAGGCGGACCTGCAATACCTGTAGTTCCTGATTTTCCGCTACTCCCCTGTTTCCCATTAATTCCTGCAGAAAGGCCGCTTCCTTGAGGGCCTGCATCACCACCTTTTCCACCAGATCCTCCAAGTCCACCAATGCCTCCCTGTCCGCCACTGTTATCAAAAGATACCAAATGAATATAAGACTCAGCTGAAGGATCAACATATACAACAATCTTACCACCTACGCCTCCAGTACCTCCAGTACCTCCACAACCCCCATCTCCACCATCACCACCGGGCTTACCATCTTTACCATCTTTAGGAAGCTTGTAGTCATGTCCTGTTCCACCACCACCACCATTTCCGCCATTACCTCCAATACCGCCGCGTACAGATATATCTATATTTCCGCCGTCAGTATTGACAATGAAACGTGTTTTACGATCTTTTGTCTTCGAATCAACATAAATTTTGAGTAGTTTAGCATTCAAAATACTGTCGTGATAAGCTTGTATAAAGACATGGATACTGTCACCATCTTTACCTGCGCCTCCCTGACCTCCGTCTCTGCCTGTAAGCCCGTCTCTGAAGATAAGCGGAGTACCGCGGTCATTAACACCTTCACCCTGCATGCCTGGGACACCGTCATAATTGGCATAAAACTGTCCTTTAAAATTTAACAGGAATGAAACTATTTTATTAACAGAAGGGTCCTTCAGGCTGCTTATGTCAAGTGTTATTCTGAAATCAGGTATCATTGCAGGATCAGAGAAAATCAGTATTCCATCGTCCTTCCACTCCCCGCCTGATACCGTTATTTTATAATCTTTAAGTTTTCCCCATTTTAATTTCACATCTTTCCCGTTATTCTGTTTACCTATAATGTCAATCTGTACAAACATACCCGGAGAAATATTCTGATTTTGCTCATACAAAACATCTATACCTATTATATCTTTACGACGGGATTTCTTTTCCTGCTGGGAAACCGCAACTTCCGCCACACTAAACAAAATAATAACTATAAATATTTTCTTCAGGCACATAATTATATCTTTAGTTTTACTAAATCACAAACTTAATGATTTATTTAAATTCTTTGTAAAATTTTTCAAACGCACTTTGCCTAACATATTAAATCAATACCAAATAATATGCCAATACAGTTAATATAATTTTTCACTTGACTGATTTCGGAAAATTACCTATATTTGCAGACCCTTAAAAATTAAAATTTATGAAGCATTTTTGTTTTATCTTGGTCTTTTTTATGCAGATATCTATCTTATCTGCACAGGAGGAGGAAACAAAGCCTTACTCCCTTCCTTATGTTGATATCCAGACAATGAACGACAAAAGCATTAATGTCTCTGATGCTGTAGACAATGGCGGCAAGCCGGTAATCCTTTGCATATGGGCTACATGGTGCAAGCCATGTATCAAAGAGTTTGATGCCATATCGAAAGTATACCAGAATTGGAAAGATGAAACAGGAGTCAAACTTATTGCTGTTTCAATTGACGACCCACATACAATATCGAATGTAGCTCCTCTTATCAGTAAAAAAGGATGGCAATACGAATTTTACCTCGACCCGAACAACAACCTGATGAAAGCACTGCATGTCAACTTCATACCAAACGTATTCATCATTGATGGCGGAGGCAACATTGTCTGGCAGCATAATTCTTACGAAAAAGATGATGAACAAAAGTATATTGACATAGTAAGGAAAATCATCAACAAACAAAGCATTTCAAAATAACTAAGTAATACAGAAAGCCATACAATCAGTTATTTCAACTGATTGACAAATATCCTCTGTTCGGCTGATTTAAGTATATTTTCCAGCATCTGAGCATAAGACATACCGCCTATATTCGCCATTTTTGCAAGATGGCCATCCCAGCACCAGCCCGGATTCGGATTTACTTCAAGCAGTTTAGGGCTGTCATAAGCATTAAGCCTCCAGTCAAAGCGGCAGTAATCCCTGCATTCAAGCCTTTCAAACAACTTGGTGCAGTATTCAATCAGAAGTTTTTCCATCTCCTTGGGAATGCTGGCAGGTATAGACCTCAGCAGTTTATAATAAGGTGAATCAACAAGCCATTTGGCTTCATATCCGCTTATTTTAGGGAGTTCCGGAGGGAGCTGCGAAAAATCCTCTTCAATTATAGGCAATACGGTATAAGAATCCGGGGGATTTCCTATTATCCCTATTGATATTTCAGGCCCTATCAGAAATTCCTCAACAAGAATAGGCTTTTCATAACCAAACTTCTGCCTTATCCAGAGGATAGCATCTCCGAGTTCTTCAACACTGTTGGCAACATTTTTCTGAGTAATGCCGAAACTGCCATCTCCGTAATTAGGTTTTGCTATCACAGGAAAATTCAGGTTAAATTCAAAAAGATTATCTTCCGGTTTGATAAAAAAGGCATTGGCTACAGGTATTTCCATTTCACTGGCAATTCCTCTTACAAGGGATTTATCATAGCAATAAGCAAGGCACTGCGGATTGGAGCCTGTATAAGGTATTTCAAGCATCTCAAGCATTGCAGGCACATGAAGTTCTTTTTTTGCATCATTGCCATACCCCTCATCACATAAATTAAGAATAAAGTCTGTTTTGGATTTTATTTTCTGCAACTCCGTATAAAATGTATTATGATTATCAACATAACTGAATTTATAGTCGGTTAACTCACTTAAAGCAATCTTCAACTGGTCAATAGTATGATAATCATCTTCATTAAAGACATTATCAGGTTTTATTATATCCGGCTTTTTAGGATCACCGAGAAGGACAACAACATTTTTAGATACTCCGTTAACTTTTTCTTTCGGAGGTGTCCATTCTTTCATCACCCTTGATGTAACTATTAATCTTCGTTCCATCATGCCAAGGTCCTGATTACGCTGTGAATCGGTATTTATCTCACAATGAAAAGTTGTTTCCTTGAAACCAACATTTTTCAACAACTCCTCTATACTTGCTTTAGTATACAACCGCTCAGCATAGAACTGGTCAACAATAACACCCTTTTTAACATTTGTAATAACCTCTCTTGATATCAGACGTTCATTATCGCCTGCAAGAGAACGTTCCCTGCATACAAAATGTTTCTTGTCAATCCATTCCCAGCTGCGCGGATTAAAATTAAGTTTCAAAAAACTTCCGTCAGCAACATCAATCAGAAATTTACCGAAAGGTTTAAGTACCCTGAATACCTCTTTCAGGATTCTTATGTCATCATCAATATTTTCAAAATAGCCGAAACTATTGCCTAATATCATTACAAAATCAAAATAGTCATTAGGGTAACTGATTTTTCTGGCATCACCTTCTTTAAAATTAACTGTAAGGCCTTCTGTTGAAGCAATTGTTTTAGCTTTCTGAATCAAATAATGAGAGCGGTCTATACCAGATACTTTTTTGAATCCCCTTCTTGCCAGTTCAAGAGAATGCCGCCCCTGGCCACAAGCCAGATCAAGGATATTATGTTCAGGTGTTAATTCCAGTATTTCTGTAAAAAGATTAACTTCATTTTTTGTGATGTTGATATCTTCGACAACATCGGCATCTGTTTTCAAATACATTGAATTGAATATGCGCCGCCACCAATCGGTTTGCAGATGCTTTTCAAGATTTTCAACAGGGCCCAGAAAACCTTGTGTTTTTTTCTCTGATTTTTTTATTTTAGCTTGATTCTTGGTTGTGTTCATAATTATTCAGATACAAAGGTAAATGTGCTAAAAAAATTTTCAATTAAAAAAAGAGGACTAAATTATATTTTAATCATTCAAACGAATCGTGTAACGTAAATTATTTATCAACAGTATAAATTTTATTTATCAACATTTACTAATTTATAATTCTCATAGCTGTATATGTTGAGATGCCTGTTCTCATAGCCATCAGAGCCTTCTTTATAAAATTCAAATTCATTTTGCAGTAATCCAGCATCTAATTGAGATAGGCATTTATCAAAATTTTTGCCATATCTGATTAAGGCATTCATAAAATAATATCCTATATCAAATCCCAGAAATGCATAATTTTCAGGTTCGGTAAGATACATTTCACGGAATTTAAAAACAAATTTTTTCGTTTCCGCATTATCATAATTTACAAAAGACTGTGAAAAAAGATGAAGATTAAGTTTTTGCAGATATTCGGTTTCTATATTCTCAAACTTTTTCCATGAAGGCAGGCCGAACAGAGTTATGTTAAATCCTTTGCCGCTATAACTCAGATTTCTGACATAATTTGAAACAAAAACCTCGTTGTTTGACAAAACAAGTATAATATTATTCTTATTCGATTTCAGGTTCAAAGTAACATTACCGGTTTCAGCTTTGTTATATATTTCTTCATAAAACTTATTTTGCAGGGGGTTTGCAGTATCACTCAATGCTTTAATCTCCTGCCTGACTGTCATAAGAATCTCACTGCTGTCACTGTCTGAAACTATTATTATATTATCATCATTATAGGTTTTCAAAATATGTTTCATCAATTCCTTTAACTGTGTTTCAAATGTAGCCTGAATTTTAAACACATTAGGTTTATTTGAGATAATGTTATCAGATGACGAAAGCGGGGAAACGAACTTTGTCTTCTTATTTTTAACAATACTGGTAAGCATCAGAAAATTATTTTTAAAGACAGGACCGATTATTAAATCCATTTTAGCCATTTCAGGATTATTCATGATTTCAGCAAGGGAGATTGAATCCTCGGTAACATCATATACATAAAAATTTATTTTACATGAAGGGCTTGCTTTTTTAAGAGAGTCAACAGCAATCAACAATCCTTCATAAAACTGTATAAATGTAAAAGACCTGTAATCTCTGGCGGGTTTAATATTTAATTCATCATCAACATTTATCTTACCTATTTCATCGAGATACAAAGGTAGCATCAGGGCTATATTGTATCTCGATGAAATAGGTAAGATAAATGTTGATGATGAACCAAAAAACCAAACACACCCAACACA
>CAZSJF010000026.1:0-15280 GCA_964606705.1 uncultured Bacteroidales bacterium | reverse complement strand
TTACACCTTCGGAGATACATTAACATTCTGGGATGAACAAATTGATGCCATGAACCCTCCTCATTTAGTGGATTATCTTTACGGCGGAATTCGAGTTGTTTTATACAAAAAAGGAAAGCATGATGAATGTTATACATTCATTGTAAATAATAAAAAAGGGATCATATTTTTAAAAAGGGGAAATTATAGCGATATAGATAACTTGCCTAAAGATGGTTTCGTTAAAAATTAAAAAATATTCCTGAATATATTATTTTCCACACGAAAACAATTTAAAATTTATAGCTTTTAACTTAGGATCTAAAAATTTTATTTCGCCGCTATCAGCGATATTTCCACATCAACATTCTTAGGCAGTTTACACACCTGCACGCATTCTCTTGCAGGAGGATTTTCCTTAAAATATTCGGAATATACCTCATTAACCTGGCCGAAATTATCCATGTTTGTAATGAAAATAGACACTTTGACGACATTTGAAAAATCCATTTCTGCTTTCTTTAAAACAGCTTTCAGGTTTTCCATCACCTGCCTGCTCTGAGATTTAATGCTGTCTGTTACGAGACTGTCATTGGTAGGGTTTATCGGTATCTGGCCTGATACAAATAAAAAGCCGTTGACCATATTTGCCTGGCTGTATGGCCCTATGGGTTTTGGCGCATCACTGGTGTAAATTATCTGTTTCATAATTATTTGTTTTAGTTATAACTGAAAATAAATTTCGTCCAATTTAAAAAAATATTTATACTTGTGAAAATTAATTATAAACTGAATAAATATGAATATAAGAGGAGGGGAATGGATTCTGATTATTATAGCTATTTTACTGCTCTTCGGAGGGGGAAAAATTCAGGAATACGCGCCGGATTTCCTGTAAGACTTAACCTGTAAGGACAAAAGTCAGAGGCAGTTTACAATAGACCCTAACAGGGTTACCCCTCTGCTTTCCCGGTTTCCATTTTGGCATCATTTTCACAACCCTGACAGCTTCCTCATCACATCCGCCTCCTACGTTTCTGATCACTTTAACACCGGAAACCGAACCGTCTTTTTCTATGACAAACAATATCATCACTGTTCCCTGTATTTCCTTTTCTTTTGCTTTCTGCGGATACCTGATATTGAACGAGAGGTACCTGTCAAGCGCTGTTTTCCCTCCCGGAAAACTCGGTAATTCTTCAACAGATGTATATATTTCGTTTTCTGTGCCTATCTCTCCTTTTCCGTCATCATCATTACCGTTATCGTTAAACACATTCAGCCGATGATTGGTATCAACAAGCGTGTCAGTAGTTACAACCGGAGCCACGGGCTTAACAGCATGCCCAAGTGCTTCAGGCAATGGAGGCGGTGGAGGCAGCTGGAACATCTCTTTGGGTTTAAGATCTGAAAGCTCTATCATTACAGTTTTATCCATGATTATATAATGGTCCTGATTGAAATAACCTACAATAAAAAGTGTGGAAACAAATAAAAGATAAAAAACTACCGCAATTACAAGAGCAATAACGGCAACCTTCATATATTTTTTCCTTAAATAATAAGCCCCGTAAGTTTTATTCCTGTTCTCAAAAACTATTTCGTCAAGTATATTACTGTTAATTTTTTCCATCAGGGCTTTTTATAAAAAATTAAATGCAAAGTGCAAAAAGCAAAAATACAATTAAAAAATTCTCTGATATTATGTCCTTATTTTTTTATTATAAAACAGAACAAAAAACATACCAGACACAGCTCCGAGAATGTCAAAAACAAAATCATATACATCAGCTGTCCTTTGATAAAAGACAAATTTCTGAAGCAGTTCTGTCAGGCCACCATACAAAACACTCACTGTCAATGCACTTATCACAGAATACCGGTTCAAAATATATATATTTCTTTGTTTTATGAAACCCAGGATTAACAATACGGCAAAAACAGCAAAAAGAAAAATATGGACCAGTTTGTCAAAATATATTAATTTGAGAAAAGGGTATTTCGGTATGTCATCACCTGGTATTCCCAGAACGAACAAAATAAAAACCCCCCAGACAATACCCGGCAGGTTGTATTTTAAGAACATCTTATAAAATTTTAGAAGTATATATAAATCTGAAATTTATACTTCTATCATCTTTTTATATTGTTCTGCTGTCAGCAGTTCATTTATTTCAGCGGGGTTATTTATTTTCACCTTAACAATCCAGCCTTTTCCATAGGGGTCTGTATTGACTATCTCTGAAGCTTCCCCTAATTCTTCATTAAATTCCAACACCACTCCTGAAATCGGCATATAGATATCCGAAACAGTCTTAACTGCTTCTATTGTCCCGAAAGATTCTCCCTTTCCTACTGTCTCTCCCACTGTTTCAACTTCAATGTAAACAATGTCGCCGAGTTCATGTTGTGCAAAGTCAGTAATGCCGACAAATGCTTCACCGCCTTCAACTTTCAACCATTCATGGTCTTTTGTGTACTTTAAATTATCCGGAATATTCATAACTTTTTTGTTTTTTTATTTATTTCAAAATTACACTTTTTTTAATATAAAAAATTTTTTACGGCAGTATTTTTTTGTACTTCGGCACTTCGACTCCGCTCAGTGTCCTCAGTACCTATAAGTTTTAATATATCATTGTGCCAGAGAAAATCTCATACTTATACCTGCATTGGTGTTTGAATTCGGGAACTGATTGGAAACAAAAGGATTGGAAATATCCTTATCAAAAAATACGCGGAAAGTAAATTTTTCACTTATCATATAATCCCCGGAAACATTAATTGTTATACGGCGTGTTCCGGTTGAGACCATATCCATATCTTCCACTAGTTTCCTTAAGACGGTTTTATTGGTTCTTATTGAAAATCCTGCCTTAAGGTTAATGTCGCTCTTGAACTGCTGTCTTGACCCTCCGGCTTTAAAATATAATACAACATCTTTAAACTTATAACCCGCATTAAAGGAAATCTCACTGCTTACCACTTCTGTCAGCTGGTTATTTGCAAAACTCAGAGAAAGGTTGCGTGATTTTTTCACTTCAATTTTGGATAGCAAACTGTTGTTCCATGTCATATCAAAGTTTATCAACGGGCTGAATTGCTCCATTACTGAAACCTGGCTGATCTCATGCTTCGGAATGAAATTATTTCCAAGCGCATCTCTCACATACTGATATCCGTCAAGGTCTTCGTTGTAACTGACATTTGATATATAATTTCCGATATTATATGTTGAATTATACCCATGTGCTATGGTAAGGGTTTTAAGATATTTTTTAAAGAATTTTATTTTTGCCAATCCGTTATATGTTATTCTCCAGTTAGGTTTCGGAATTTTAGGGAAAGGGTCGAGTAAAACAGAACCGGGACTCTGCCCTGAATAAGCAGCTAAAAATGCCGGTATCAGGACATCCTGAGATGTGGGGCCATATCCGTCAGGAAAGAACAACCCTGTAAGGGTATCTTCAATAAGCTGCTTTGAAGAATGTGGATTTATATCTGCAAGCCTTTGGGCAATAATTATCCTGTAGATTTTGAAATTTTCAAAATTCTGTGATGAATGGTCTTTGGCATCTTTCACAAATGCAGTATTCCATGCCAGATAAGATATACTGAAGTTCCCTGACTCTGTGGGAGAATAAAGATTATCAGGATCTATATTTCCTGTGGAGTCCGCCTTATAATATGCCATATAATTCTTCGAGAAATTCCTTGTAGCTGTGAGCTGAATCTTAAGGTCAGGAATAGGCTCTATTGAGCTTTTCGCCGACAGGTTTTGTGTATATTTAGTAGCAAAAGCCTGATTCAGCCTGGTATCTTCAGTAAACCAGTGATTTCTTGCGGCATCATGTATTATATCTTTCTGACTGCCCAGGATAAATCCCGTACCGGGAGCCATAAGGTTCCAGTCCTGCCCCAGTATCAAGGGAGGCCCTTCGTTTATATATGAATCATCGTTTTTAAACACAAAGCCGGGTAAAAGAGTACCGTTACCCTCTGTATAATTTAGGCTGACATTCTTCACAGACATTAGTATCTTCAGGGTATTGTCAGTTATAAGTTTAAAATAATCTATCTTTTCCGCCAATGTTGAGTCTTCCTGCTGGTCTTTATTCTTTCCTTTATCAATCCCCCCTTTAATATCACCTTTCTTATTTTTTATATCCGCATTTTTATCTTTACTCTTTTTCTGCCCCTGATTAAGATTTTTAAGGTACCCTATCTTATTGTACAGATTTACAAGGTTTGCCGTTCCATTTAACACTTTGGTATTTGAATTCTCAATTTCACCACCCATTTTTCTTATTGAATATGCAGGTGCTCCGTATCTGTATGTTGCGCTGTACTGGGCAGACGTATTGATCCAGTTAAACAGAGGTATTTTATTAATAGGCAAACTGTAAACTATATTGTATTTATGATTATAATCGGTTATTCTGCCCATTCTCTTTATATTCTCCCAGATGGAATCGCGTTTCCAGTCCAGGCTGCTGTTGTGCCTGTCTATCTCTCCCTGCGGCTCGTCAATTCTTGCCTCCGAATTAGCAGAGAAGTCAAGTTTCAGATTCTGTGTAAGGTCATACTGGAAATTATACATCCTGCTCCAGTAAAATGATTTAACATATGTAGGTTCAAGTAAAATAATGGCTTTACTTTTATTACGCAGCAACTGTTCGTTATACTTTCTGTCAAGGTCTGTCCTGAATGTTATTGATTTGGGTAAATAATAAAAGTTAAAATCTTTTATCAGCCGCAACGACTTCTGTTTTGTAAGGAATTTTGATTTTGCAAACGGTGTTACTGATTTCGGTTTCATATTGTAATTATAGCCAATGGACCCCAGGTATGTCTTCTTATTGTCATATTCATAATTTATATTCCTGGCCGAAGCTTCAGTATAAGCATAAGTGAAATCAAGGTTTTCAACATCATATACATGTGATTTTGCAGAAGGGTTGACCTTGGTCTTTTTCACATTCATGAAGTTGATGCTTTTTCTTTTAATGACATCCTGCGACAGATATTTTACTGAATCCCGTTTGTTTTTTTCATCATAGCTCTTCAATGTCTCCTTAAAGTGAATATCAGGATTAAGAGGGTCATACTGTGGGTTGTTTACTATTTCGGAATAATCGAAATGCATAGGTATCTTCAATCCTGTTTTTTCCGGAAGGAATTTTCCCAATTCAAGATTAGTTGCAAAATCAAGTTGTGTTATTGTCGCCATCTGCCTTTCGTTAACTTTTTTCTCTATGCTGCCGAATCCGGGGGTGCTTATCATACCTGCGAGGGAGACATTTCCAAGGTCTGCAAGTGCCGCGTTAACCTGAGCTGTGGCAGCCCATCCTCCTTTTTCATTAAAATCAGTAAGGCGTAATTCATTAACCCATATTTCAGCGCACTTGGTTCTCCGTCATCAAGGTCAGAAATAAGTTTTTTCTTGGGATTTCTTATACCTATCATAATAGTTTTAACATTATTAAGGTTCGGAGTACCCACAACAGTGATCTTGTTTGTTTTGCCGTTTACATCGAGAAGCCTTATATATGGCACAGAGTAGTTCTGTATTTCACCTGCTTCTTTTGCCATATTACGCAGTTTCTTGGTTTCGGTAAGTTCCGAAAATTTTATATCAAACCTGTTATTTTGAAGCCATATGGATGCAGAATCTGTAGAACCCCATGTTGTCGGAGTCATCGGGATTTCATATTCATAATAATTATCTGTAAAATCTGTTCCCACTCGTATGAATATTGTAAGGTCACCGTCTTTCAGTTTGCTTTCGTCAACAGAAGCCTCTTCATGGACAAACATTTTCAGCCTTTTGTACTGTCGCACGTCAAAATCACATGTTTTATATACAGCTCTTGCATCTCCATCTTCCAGGTTACAGACTTTCAGGGATAATGACTGTTCATTAAGCGCCTGCTGGTTTGTTGTTCCTACAGCGATTTCTCTAGGTACAGGGTTAATGTAGGGTATTGGATATTTTTCGCCGTTCTCTTCTATATTCACTGCAGACACATCAAAAGTTGATTCCGGGTTATCATTCGGGATATATTCCCCGGGCGATAACAGGGAATAGTTATATTTTCTCCATTCCCCTCTTACAAGTTCCAGTGTTGCAAATCTCAGATGTATTGGATCTTTGAAGTCTCTCAGGAACATACGCATAAAACGTATTGACGTGAAATCCTGTATGTTTCCTACAACTTTATCCGGATTTCTGACTGGAATCTTAAACTGGTACCACCTTACATTTTCAGTATTACCATTAACTAATTCAAGGCCTTCCTTTGTTCTTATATCAGTAATATAATTCTCTCCTATATTCATGTGGTCGGGATGAAGTTGTATGGCATACTGGTAATACCTCTCGGATTCACTTAAAGTATTATCCCTGTTGATATCTTCAACATTGGGAAGAGTTGTTTCCAGAGTAGGATATCCGCCGCTGTTCAGATTTTTGTAATATTCTGATGAAGGTGAATTGCCATCAGGACTGTTAAATCTCTTGTATCTCTCGAGTATAGGTATATATTGATTATCAAAGTCATCACCCAGATAATAGTGGTAGTCATCTGCAGAAGGGTCTGTCGCGGCATTTGCATAAGCCTGTGTTCCGGAGCCTAAATAATTTACTATCCTCTCAAGGTAAGTATTTTGGAAAAAAGCCACTTCATCGGCATCACTCAGCCCGTCATATCCCACATCCTGATAAGGCCTGGCATTAGGGTCGTTGTCAAAAGCATTTACCAGCGACTGCATCACAGGGACCCTTCCCCATATTGTTGTATCAACATTTATAACATCAGCGGAAGTTGGCAGGCCGTTTTCAAAAGCTTTTCTTGAATCTTTAAGCACATCCTCTGAAATATCCCCGAGGTTGAAATACAGGTATCCGCCATCATGCTCCGGATAAGGTGTTAAACCATCTTCTTTATAAAAAGGGTCCATCATCCAGAATTCAATATATTCGACATTCGTTGCATCGAAATCCGTTGATACGATATTCCTCATTATGCCACCCCACCTTGTTTCAGGAAATTTGAGCAATCCCGCAGAATCTATCCCATCTGAAACACCATTTACACCTTCAACATCATAATTATAAGGCCCCCTTTCATCGGGGTAAAAAGATAAGTTCAGCAGTGCAATAGGTGTTGTTACGTTATTCGGAGATACCTTTGCGGGAAAAACTTCCTGTTCTATCACTTCTCTGACAAAATTGCTTGACCTCTGATTTTTATCATCTGCAATATGCTCAGGAGTCGTGTTTTCATTTCTCACAAATAAAGGGTCAACGACATACCATGCCAGTTTGGCTCTGTTATAGCCGTAAATCAAACTATTTGTCAGGTCACCTTCAGGAAATATGTCTGACTGATGTTGCGGTGTACTTGCAAGGAACCATGAGCCTCTGTTTTTCATGTCAATACCGGAAGAACTTCCTTCAAAGTCGTCTATATAAGCGGCACCCCCTTCTCCTTTTCCTATTGCTCTCTGGTGGCCCGGTATCAGGTCAGCAAATTCCCCTTCAACAGTTATCGGTGAAGGAGCTTTGGTGTCAATGAAAGGGAGTTTGTCAACAAGTTTTGTTATAAGCATTGATTCCGTCTTATAGGAACCGTTTAATCCCCAGATAGTATTGGATATAGGCTCGTTACCATAGTTGACTTTCTGTGTCAGTGGCCTTTCTGTAAGATTCATGATAGTTGCACCAAGTACAAGGTCTTTGCTTGCCATATAGTCGACGTGCGTGCCCATTAAAGTCTTTGTCTGAATGTTGAAAAGAGAATTGTTTTCCAACGATATCGATATCGGTGTCCCGGAGTTCAATATGCCTTCATTAATAATTTTCACTCTGCCAAGAGTATAGTCTACAGTATAGTCTACATTTTCGGTCAACACCCTGCCTCCTGCAGTAACTTTTACAGAGCCCTGCGGAACATTCATTGCATTAAGAGATATATCCGAACCTGTTGTTGATTTATACATTCCTTCCAGCATAAACTTGTTCTTGTCAGGGTGCTGCTGTGCTCCGCTTTTCGTCATTGAGTATAGTTCATCATAGCAATATTTTGCTGCAATAACCGTATCTCCTATAGCTTCCTTTAAATCTTCCCCGAAAGGTTCCAGGAGAGGAAAAAATATCCTTCCGTTTGACGGTTGTATTGTTCCGCCGTTGATTGCCGCTCCGTCTATAAAATCAAACACTCCGTCAGGCTGGTCGTCAAGCTGTGTATTCAGGTTATCAAGGCCCATAACTCTGATAAGAGGAATCCCGTTGATCAGCCCCTCCGTAAGATACCCCATCGGTACTCCTTCCTCATCACTGGCATATAAGACATTAAGCCTGAAGTCTTCGCTGTTGACCTGATAAGCACCAATAGAATAAACATTCTTCATCATCAGGTCCCACATAGGTATGTTTGTATTAATGGAAGTGCTCCTGAGCAGTTTAACCATAAGGCTCTGCGGGGCATTTATTCCGCCATTTGAGAACTCTCCCACCTGATATGTATTGGTATCACCTATAATCTTATACTGGTATGCAACAGCAAGAACCTGATCGGAATTCAGGGAAGTATTAATAGATATAAAACCCAGCCTGCTGTTAAATGTATATTCATTAGGGCCTAATTTTCTTGCAAGTTCAACAGATTCATAATCTTCCCCTGCAACATACCCCTGCGCCTGCATGTATGGGTTAACGGTAGTAATATCTCTCACATGGCTGCTCATTTTACCATAAAGGTCGTTTGCTTCATTGGTCGGGTAAAACATACCATTGGCGATCACACCTGATTTATGGATAAAACTCTGCGTGTTTTCACCAAGGTCGGCAAAAGCAATAATATTTCTGTTTTCTGTTGTTGCAGCTCCTATATTTGTTATCCAGACTTCTATTTTCGTAATGTTAACACTTGAGCTTACCAGAGGCAATGTTTTCAACGCATCTTCATACTGTTCCCTGAAAAAGTGCCCTACAAAAAAGTGCCTGTTTTCTTCATACTGGTCAGCCTTAATGCTAAAATTGCTGACCTGAGCGCCTCCCGAAACCTCGATAGTGGATGTCTGGCTCTTTTGCTGTGAGAACACGGTTGTCACAAAGACTTTTCCGAACTGCAGTTTTGTCTTTATCCCGAACAGGCTCTGGCACCCTGTGATAAGAGATCCCGGCAGCGGCAATGTCACATCCCCTGCTTCTATAAGTTTTATTATCTCATCCTCTTTTCCTTCATATCTCAGGTTCATTTTATTTTCAAACTCAAAGGACGCTTCTGTATTATAATTTGTTTTTAACTCGATTTTATCACCTATTTTAGCAACAACACTCATCTGGATTTTTTCCTGAAAGTCGAAGTTTGCCGTGCGCCTCTGCCTGACATCAAGGGCGGGGTCATCCCTGCGGGTGGCATTAACGCCAAAGATCAGTTCAGCAGAACCTGAAGGGCGTATATCTATAGTGCTGCTTCCGAAGATCCTGTCAAAGGCTTCCCCTCCGATGCGTATATTAGGTATCAGCCCTCCGTGCTTCTCAAGGCTTTTGGCATCTGCCTTTTGCCTCCAGTAATCCTGAAGGGCTTTATCTACATCATAATCCGAATATTCATCTAAAGACATGTATTGCGGCGGACGGTATTCAAAATCCCCTATTTTCTGATTCAGTATATATTCATTTTTTTCAGGGTCATATTCAACGCTGGTGTTAATATTCTTCGGGTCTTTCAGATATAGCGGATTATTATAGTCAATACTGTCCTTGGCATATTCCTCTTCATCTTTAAAAGGATACTGCAATTCTTCTGATTTGATAGTATCGGGAGGCAAAGGGAAATAACTGCTATTACTGAGAATATGAGGCTTTGAAAGAATAACCGACAATAACAGCAATACTATTACAGGAAACCTGACCAGATATTTTACTTTTTTCTCCAACTTTAAATTAATTATTTTCTTTCTATTCTGTTAACGTCAAAATAACTAATTTATTATTTTATTATGCAATACTTTTACAAATTTTGTAAAGCCTGCTTAACTATTTCTTCCACAGTCATGTCTGTAGATTTTCCCTGCTTAAAAACATTATCAAGTGTTTTTTCAGCAATATTTTTGGAAAAGCCAAGCATAACAAGGGCAGATAACGCTTCCTGCCTTATAGTATTGCGTACCGGAGTATAAATATCTTTTGTTATATCTGTTTTTTCAAGTTTATCTTTCAGATCAACGATGATCCTTTGTGCTGTTTTATTGCCAATTCCTTTAACTGACTGCAAAGCAGAAACATTTCCGTTTATTATCGCATTATAAACTTCCTCAGGGGACAGTGAGGACAGCAGCATTCTGGCAGTATTAGGCCCTATGCCGGATATAGATATAAGCTGCCTGAACAAATGCCTTTCAGGTTCCTCAGCAAATCCGAAAAGAGAGAATGCGTCTTCACGCACAACAAGGTGAGTATAAATTTTTACATTTTCCCCATCAGGCAATTTAGAGTATGTATTCACGGATATATTCAGGATATACCCTATCCCGTTGCAGTTAATAATAATATAAGCCGGATTTTTTTCAATGATCCTGCCTTCAATGAATTCTATCATAATCTGACACTAATTAAAGTTTGGTAGAAAAATAAGAATCCAAAGTTAAAAAAATTCTGATATATATTATAGAAAGACCTGGCAGGTTTAGCAAAGCATTTCATTTGCGAGGCAAAACCTGTCAGGCCTCAATTCAATCAGGATACTTGTTTTATTGCCCAGTTAACAGCTTCCTGCAGCATTTCCACAGGTGGTTTCTTTATAAAACCGAGTTCCATTAACTTGTTTGTCATTTCCCTTGAATATTTTATGTCTGCTTCAGCTTTGGCAAAGGCCTGTTCCCTTGTCATTGTTACTCTTGCAACGCCATCTTTGATAGCCTGCATTGCAACATCGGCTGCTTCACATGGAAATACACTTGCTTCATCCATAGTGGAAGTAATATTATCAGGGCTTATTCCTCTTTTTTCTGCATAGTTGGCAAGAGAGTGTGCAGCTGCAATAGCCATATTGTCGGTTATTTTCCTTGCTCTAACCATCAAAGCGCCTTTTAAGATACCTGGAAAACCTGTAGAATTATTTACCTGATTAGGGAAATCGCCTCTTCCTGTTGCAACGATGTAAGCCCCGGCTTCTTTAGCGGCATAAGGATAAATTTCAGGAACAGGATTAGCACAAGTGAAAACAATGGATTTAGGAGCCATTACTCTTATCCAGTCTTGTTTAACTTCGTCAGGGCCAGGTTTTGACACTGCGATAAGAACATCTGCACCTTTCATAGCCTGTGCTATGTCAGTAATTCTATCAGGGTTAGTGGATTCACATAATTCCCATTTTCTGTAAAAACGTTTGTCAGCTTTGATATCGTCTCTGCCTACATGAAGGGAACTTTTTGAATCAAACATTATCATTTTTTTTGGGTTGGCTCCGTCTGCGATAATCAATCTGGCAATAGTTGTATTTGCAGCGCCTGCGCCAATCATAACTATTTTAACTTCTGATATTTTTTTATTAACAAGTTTAAGTGCATTTATCAATCCTGCGAGAGTAACACAAGCTGTTCCCTGTGCATCATCATGCCATACAGGAATGTCACATTCTTCACGAAGAGTATCAAGTACCTTATAGCAATTAGGTTGTGAAATATCTTCAAGGTTTATAGCGCCAAAACTATGCTGAACTCTTTTAACGAATTCAATAATTGCATCGGGGTCATTTTTACCATTTTTATCTTTACTGTCAATACATAATGCTACGCCATCAACACCTCCCAGATATTTCATCAGGAAAGCCTTTCCTTCCATAACACCTAGTCCTCCTGCAGGAGTACAATCGCCGTCACCGAGAACACGTGTAGAATCACTTACCACAGCTACCAAGTTGCCTCTGTTGGTTAATTCATAAGATGCATCATTGTTATCTCTTATTGAAGTAGATACTTTGGAAACACCCGGAGTGTACCATACATTAAACCAGTTGAAGCCATAGAGGCCTGCCTTAGGAACAGTTTGTATTTTGCCTTCATAAAATCCATGTGCTTTTTCAGCCATCCTTTTTAGGAACAATGTTTTAGCTTTTGCTATTTGTTCCTGGGTGAAATTTGAAGGAAACATTTCATCCAGATTCTCAAGTGTTAACTTAATAGTTTCCATAATTTATATATATTAAATTATTAATTATAATTTTTTTATAAATGCAAACGTAAACGAATTTTAAAGAAAACACAAAACCTTTTAAGAAAATTCATAATTATTAAAGGTTTTACTGACAAATATCATGTTTTGAGAAGCAGTGAATGTTTAAATCAACAAAATATATTCATGTTGCAGATGTTATATGACGTTTGTTTAAAAAATAAACAAACAACAGCCATCCCTTTACTGAAAAGAAATATTACTTTTGCATAACAAACATGTATTGAACAATAATTAACCTGATGAAAAAAATTATTGTATTAACAGGGGCAGGAGTGAGTGCAGAAAGCGGCATTAAAACATTCCGGGATACAGGCGGGCTTTGGGAAGAATATAATATTGAAGATGTTGCCACTTACGAAGCATGGGAAAACGATCCCGAGCTGGTTCTGGATTTTTATAATCAGCGGAGAAAACAACTATATGAAGTGGAACCCAATGCAGCACATTATGCCCTCGTTAAACTGGAAGAAAAATTTGACGTTCATATAATCACACAAAATATTGACGACCTGCATGAAAGAGCGGGTTCAAAAAAAGTCCTTCATCTTCACGGAGAACTTAAAAAAGCCCGAAGCACTGCTGATGAAAATTTAATATACGACATCAAAGGATGGGAACTGAAAGAAGGCGACCTGTGCGAAAAAGGCTCACAACTGAGGCCTCATATCGTTTGGTTCGGAGAACCAGTTCCTAATATTACACCTGCAGCTAAAATTATTTCCGAAGCAGATATTCTGATCATTATAGGAACATCTCTAAACGTATATCCTGCTGCCGGACTGGTGGGCTACGCTCCGTATAATGCTGTCAAATTTCTGGTCGACCCCAATAACTGCAATACAGCCGGCATCACCAATTTAACCGTAATAAAAGAACCGGCAGGAAAGGGAGTGCCTGAACTTGTTGAAAAATTACTTAAAGAAAACTGATTTATATACCAATAATGATTGTTTTTCCAAACTGCAAAATAAATTTAGGCCTTTATGTAAAAAACAAAAGGGCAGATGGATTCCATAATATTGAAACCGTTTTCTACCCTGTCAGCCTGTCGGATGTCCTTGAAATAATAAAAGCAAAAAAAGAAACTAAAATCCATATAAAAGGCATAAAAATCCCTGACAGTAAGAATTCCAATCTATGTATAAAGGCTTACGAACTGATCAGAAAAGACCATGACATCCCGCCCGTTGACATTTACCTGTATAAAAAAATACCCGCTGGTGCAGGTTTAGGAGGAGGTTCTTCTGACGGAGCCTTTACTATAAAACTGTTAAACACTATGTTTTCTTTAAACCTGTCAGTAAAGCAAATGCAGGATTATGCCCAGAAACTCGGCAGTGATTGCGCATTCTTCATAAACAACAAACCATCTTTCGCCTGCGAAAAAGGGAATAAACTGGAACCGGCAAAGCCGGATATTGATAATTATTATATTTCGCTGGTCAAACCTGACATCAGCATAAATACAAAAGCAGCATATTCTGAAATCAAACCATGTGACAACAGAAAATCCATAAAAGAAATTATCAGGCAACCTATAGATACGTGGAAAAAAGAATTAAGCAACGATTTTGAGAAAATAGTCTTTAAAAAATACCCTGAAATAAAAAGCATAAAAGACAGGATGTATGAAGCCGGTGCGATATATGCTTCAATGAGCGGCAGCGGCTCGGCAGTTTACGGAATTTTTGACAAAAAAACAGATATACTGCCTCTTTTCAGTAAATATTTTGTGTGGCAGGGCTATTTCGCAGCGAGTTTATACAAATAAAAACTTAATATCCCGAAAAATATGGTCGGAGTGCAGACTGCCAGTAAAGGCGGAAAATTGCCATACATGGCAAAAGTTGTGGACACCTGCATAAACAGTATATAAGCAAAGCTGAGGGAAACGCCAACACCAAGATGGAAACCTATCCCCCCTCTTACCTTGCGGCTTGACAGCGAAACTCCTATAAGAGTAAAAATAAAAATGGAAAGAGGATTCATCATGCGCCTGTACTGTTCCACTTCGTAAAACATGACGTTGCCTGTACCTTTTAACTTTTCCCTTTTTATAAAATTTTTCAGTTCTGAATAATTCATCTCTTCAACCTTTACCACATTGGTTTTGAAATCCTCAGGTTTAAGGTTATTAAAAGCCGTATCTATTCTTACACCTGTCCTGACAGTTTCTTTCATATCATCAATATACCTGATAAATGCATTCTGTATGTTCCATCTTTTTCTTATGGTATCCCATTTAATAATATCGGAAGACAGCTTATAATACAGCCCTTTATCGCCTATCTTTTCCAGGGTGAAATTATATCCCGTCCTGGTTTCCGGCGTATAGCTTTCAACATAAGCAAATGTGCCGGGTTCAGTCTGCAGGTATATATTCCTGTCCCAGTTTTTTTCAGGATTTTTTATATATAACGCCTCAAAGCCAAGCCTTTTTTTATTTGCCGGGGGAATCAGGTAATTAGACAGGCAGAACGACATTACCGCAAGTATCAGTGAAGATATAAAATATGGGAACAGAATCCTTTTCAAACTGATCCCGCTTGAATACATGGCAATAAACTCGGAATTGGAAGCCATCTTGGAAGTAAAAAAGATAACCGCAATAAAAGTAAAAAGCGGGCAGAACAGGTTTATAAAGTAAGGGATAAAATTACTGTAATATACCAGGATAATACTTCTTAACGGGGCGCCCTTCTCTAAAAAATCATCTATCTTTTCGGAAATGTCAAACACAATAACAACAAGGATAAGCAATGTTATTGCAAAAAAAAATGTACCTAAAAATTTCTTTATTATGTATAAATCAACTGTCTTCAAAATAATCAAATGTTGTTTAAAAAACCGCAGGATACAAATTTAGGAAAGTAATTCATATTGTAACAATACGAAAAAGTTTCCAAAATATTTTATAATAATCAAAATTTATTGTATTTTTGCACTCCTTTTTCGTTCTTTATCGTTAAACCATGTAAATAATTGGCCCGTTCGTCTAGGGGTTAGGACGTCAGGTTTTCATCCTGGTAACAGGGGTTCGATTCCCCTACGGGCTAC
>CAZSJF010000025.1:0-15385 GCA_964606705.1 uncultured Bacteroidales bacterium | reverse complement strand
TGTGTTGGGTGTGTTTGGGTTGTGTGGGGCATTATAAGGTGTTTGCAGATATTATAAAAAAGTATTATACATAGTTTTTTATAATATCTGCAAACACCTTATAATGCCCTACGAATTCCATAAATTTTCTATAAAGACCTTAAAATAATCTATAATAAAAAATGAATTCATAGTATCATAAACTTTAACTCTTTTTAACATATCCTTAACTAAAGGATGCTTAATTTTTGATTTTTGTTTTCATGGCATGTTGTTTTTAGGGGTTTATACAGCAAATAAACGGCATACCTGTGTTAAAATAAACAAAATTCCGACAAAGTCGCATTTCAGGTGAATGAAAGTGATAAAGCGGGGAGTGAAAATGCTTATCTTATATGAGTAATAAATTTATAAAAGTTATTTTTATTAATAATTTCAAATTCACTTTTCGGATAAGCATTTGAAAAAGATTTAGGTATTTTTTTACTTTTTCTCGGATTCCATTTAATTTCATAGGCAGATAATCGATTTTCTTTTTCTTCTATATAATCAATTTCCTGTTGCTGAGTTGTTCTCCAGAAATATGAATTTACATCTATATCGTGGTTGTGTAAATATTTTATCCGTTCACTGATAATGAAATTTTCCCATAATGCTCCAATATCGGACCTGTTTTCAATAATATTATAATTACCTATAACAGCATTTCGTATGCCGTTATCATAGAAATATATCTTTTTGCCTTTTTTTATCTCATTTCTTATATTACGGCTGAATGCATTGAGCTTAAAAATAATATACGTTTTTTCGAGCAGGTCAATGTATTTTTCAACTGTTTCTTTATCTGCACCGACTATTTCACCAAGTTCGTAGTAACTGACTTCATTTCCAATCTGTAAAGCCAAAGCCTTTAATATTTTTTCCAGCAATACAGGTTTTTTAACTTGTTCCATAGAAAGCAGGTCTTTATACAAATAACTGCTGGCAAGCATTTTAAGGAGTTTTATTTCTTCCCCGATTTTTGTTGCAATTTCAGGGTAATATCCGAAAACCAATCTGTGTTTAATATAACGGATTTCTTCAATTAAATTACTGTTGCTAACCATTTCTTCAAATGAAAAAGGGAATAAGGAAAATTCATATTTTCTGCCTGTTAAAGGTTCGTTTATTTTGCTTGCAAGTTCAAATGCAGAAGATCCTGTTGCAATAAGCTGCACATTTTTTAACTGGTCGGTAATAAGTTTTAATGTTATGCCTATATCAGGAATGCGCTGGGCTTCATCAATAACAACTATTTTATTATTACCGATAAAAGACTTAATCCTGCCTGATGTGGTATTATATAATAATTCCCTGATATCAGCTTCATCGCCGTTTAAAATCATTGAGTTGCCTTTATCTTTTATGATGTTGTTAACCAGAGTGGTTTTTCCAACCTGTCTTGCTCCGAATATTAAAATGGCTTTTCCTTTAAATAGGTGTTTGTTTATTTGCTGTTCTATAAAACGTGTAATCATAATACATTTTTTGTACAAATATAATATATTTCGGTTGAAACCGCAAAATATTATAATATATTTCGGTTTGTTCCGAAAATTATTATAATATTGGATTTTTATTTATATTCCCCCAGCGGTAAGCTTTCCAGATTATGGTATGCAAAGAAACAAGTTTTCCCTTTTGTGATATTAAACTTCAGTGTTTCACTTTTGGCATTTGCCGAACCGTTGTATGATTTTAATTCAAGTGTGTTTTCGCCTTCAGGCAGAGGTATTCTTGCATAGGATATAGAATAGGGAAGGGTCTGCCAGTTTCTTGTGTCGGCTTGTTCTGTGGCTGTGTTGACCCAGTTAAGCACTGTGCCTGCATCTATCTGCTGGTCCTTTTTGCTTTCAGCAGCTTTTTCAAGGGCTTTCTTTGTGGCAAGCCTGAGAAGGGCATTGCCCATTTCCCTCATCATACGGTCGCGTAAGGTTTTGAAAGCAATTTCATTTACGTTCTCAGCCAACTCGAGTTTATAGTTCCTGTTGTTCACATAAACGCTTGCACTGTTGTAAAAGGGCTTTCTTTCAAGGTATTTCGGAAAAGCGACCCTGAAAAATTTCAGCTGTTTCAAGGCACTTTTCTCGTCATCGGATTTATCGCCTATGTAAAACGGGTATGATATTCCGAATTCATCATTGGTAAATGTTACCCATCCTGCATCTCCGGGTATTGTGGTGAAGTTGATGCTCCATTCTGTCTTGACAGGCCCGAAACCATTTTCCCAGAAAAGTATTAATTCTCCTCCTTCATTTTTTTCATGTTTGTATTTCAGGTTGAATTTTTTCTCGTAGTAGTCAACCTCATCATGAAAGCCTGTAAGGTAGGCAGTGCGCAGTATGTCCTGTTTTAACTGTTCAGGGACAACCATATTGAAATTTTTCACGTAAATGTTCTCGTATGTTTCAAGTGCATTCCTGTATGCGATGAAAGCGTTGTTGTAGTCCTTGTTCGCGTCATAAATTAATCCCATCAGTGTATGTGCGAAAGCGTCGCTCTGATAGCGGTTTTTGTTGTCTTTATATTTGTCGTTGAGCTTGTTCAGCTTTATGTTTATCCTTTTACATTCAACAATAGCTTCATCATACTGGTTAAGCTGTAGGTAATTCATGGCCATGTAATAATTCAGCATCACTTTCTCGAAGTCTTCCGGATTATATGGTTTTACGTTCTGGTTGGTGATCAGTGCAAGGGCTTCAAGGCCTATATTTACTGACTGGTCTTCGATAATTTTGTCAGCTTCGGCAAAGTTGGCAATGCTTGTCTTGTAATCCTTGAGCATCCATGTAACCCATCCGTGGTTGAAATAATACAGTATCTTGTTTTTTCCTTCAGCAGCTTTTTTGTTACTTTCGAGAGTTGTTTTGGCTTCAGTGAAATTACCGTTGAGCACATACTCCTGGAATTTTATGTTTTTATGGTAATATGTGGCACATCCTGCTATTATGATGCTGAAGAAAGCAATGATAATATTTTTCTTATTCAGAATACCTGTCCCTCTCATTTTGACTGATGTGGTATAAATGTTAAAAAAATGTCCGTGTATTTATTCACGGACATGATAGTATAGAATTAATTGGTGATAAACTTTTTAATTTTTTTGTCGCCCATCCATACCATTTCGTTTGTTTCGAGGTTTGACAGTTCGAGGTCTATCTGGTAATAAACCACCTGTTCTTTTTTGTATGCGTCAACAATGGAATTGATGGTTCCCTGGAGCATAAAGTCGGCGCCAAGTTCCTGCCCCCATTTTTTTGTCGTTTCTTTTGAGGCAAAGTCCTGCTGGTCGGCTCTTTCGCCCCTCAGTTCATTTCTTTTATCTCCTGCCTGGACAAGTCTTACCCTGCCGTCATTGATGATTGCTTTTTCAATGTCTTTTATGAATGTTTCGGCATCTATGTGCTCATGGCTTTTGTTTGTGATAAGGCCTACAATAACAACAGGTTTCTGCCCGTTGTGAGCCTGCTGGAAATCAGCTATCCATGATTTGCCCAAAATCTGTTGTGTCAGCTCGTCAGCCGCCAATTTTGAATCCGTATCATTCCACCTGCCGCTGAGGTCTACCTGCTGGTTAGGGTCAATTCTCTGCACATGCCTGTTGCATGATGTAAAAGCAAATACAAACAATGTTGTTGCTAAAAGACTTACTATTTTTTTCATTTTTAATAAGGGTTTAATTAATAATTATTTTTATTTGGTTTTTATTGATGATTGAATGACAAAATCTCCGTTAATGACTGTTAATTCATAGGATTCCATGTTTAATTTATAAACATAGTTTTTTTCATTGTAGATTAAAAGGCAATTATCCTTTATTTCCAGTTTATTTATAAATACCCATTGTACGTCCTGTTCGAGATCCGGAATATATTTAATTGTATAAATCTGCCTTATCCACAATTTTTCATTGGTTTTATCATCATAAGCTATAATTGTACCGATAGAATCAGTACTCAGCGGGGCAATGATTTTAATATTATTATATATAACAGGGTTAACTTTTTCAGGAGCTTTCCTTTTAGCATATATAAAATTGCTGAAAAGTAAACATGTGATGATGGTAAAGATAATTTTGTTCATAATAATTTTATAGTTGATGATTAATGATTATCAAATTTTATGCCAAAGCAAAAATACATAAAAAATAAAAACAGATAATCGGATTTACAGAAATGTTAAATATTTATTTTATCTGTAATATAGTTGCATTATAAAATTTTATATATTTGTTTTTGTTAAAGGACTAAATACTGAAAATGAAAATAATACTGAACAGGGTTTTGATATTAATTGCATGTGTTCTGTTTCTTACAGGGTGCGAAAAAATTGCAAGAAACCAGTTACTGGGTAAATGGAAGGTTGCACCGGTGGAAGATGTAGATACGGAATACTATGAGTATTGGACATTTTCTGCAGACGGGGTCCTTTATATTGAAAAGACAACAGTTGAATATACAGGTGGAGAAATAACTGCAACAGGTATTTTTAAGATGAAAGACCGTAAAACTTTCGTTATTACAGGCATTAGTGATGGCCACTTGCTGGGTTATAATACAAAATGGGAAATATATAAATTTACAGATAATGTCCTGAGAGTTTGTTCTCAGACTGCTGAGCAGGGGGGGTTGATTTTTAAGGAATTTACCAAGGAAAATTAATTTATCATTTTTTTAATCAGATTGGCTAAAGTTAAAACTACTTTTTTTTGTCAGAATTGTGGCGTTCAGTCATCCAAATGGCTGGGTAAGTGTCCTTCGTGTAATGAGTGGAATACTTATGTTGAAGAGGTTATAGAAAAAAGCAGTAATGCAGATGCCGTCAAAACACAGTTTGCCCCTTTTGAAAGTACCCCCGTTCAGATTGACAAAATAGATGTTTCAGGGGATGTACGGATAGACATATGCAATGGTGAATTAAACAGGGTGTTAGGTTCCGGCCTGGTGCCCGGCTCCATAGTCCTGATAGGAGGGGAGCCAGGGATAGGCAAGTCAACCCTGATGCTGCAGGTGGCATTGAATTTTAAAGGTAAAAAAATACTTTATGTCACAGGCGAGGAAAGCGAACAGCAGATAAGGATGAGGGCCGACAGGCTGGCACTTAAAAATCCCAATTGTTATATTCTTACAGAAACGTCAACACAGAAAATTTTCAAGCATCTGGAAGCTGTAAAACCTGATCTGGTGATAATAGATTCTATACAAACCCTTCAGACCCCTGTCATTGAATCTTCAGCAGGGAGTGTGTCTCAGATACGCGAGTGTGCCTCTGAGATGCAGCGTTTCGCAAAGCTGACAGCCACACCTGTTTTTTTAATAGGCCATATAACCAAAGACGGAAGCCTTGCAGGGCCCAAACTGCTCGAGCATATGGTTGACACTGTGCTGCAGTTTGAAGGTGACAGGAATCATGTTTACAGGATACTGAGGACGGTGAAAAACAGGTTCGGCTCTACTTCCGAACTTGGAATTTTTGAAATGAGGGATACTGGCCTGAATGAAGTTCTTAACCCTTCCGAATTCCTTTTGTCGCACCGCGATGAAGATATCAGCGGGGTGGCGGTTGCTTCCATGATTGAGGGTTTAAGGCCTATGATGGTAGAAATTCAGGCACTTGTCAGCTCTGCCGCATACGGAACACCACAGCGTTCTTCAACAGGTTTTGACCTGAGAAGGTTGAATATGCTTCTTGCTGTTCTGGAAAAAAGATGCGGGTTCAAACTCGGAGCAAAGGATGTATTTTTAAATATTACCGGTGGCATAAAAGTTGACGACCCTGCCATTGACCTTGCTGTTGTATGTGCAGTGCTTTCTTCAGGACAGGATGTCTCAATCCCGCAGAAAGCTTGTTTCTCAGCCGAGATAGGCCTTTCAGGAGAAATAAGAGCGGTGAACAGAATAGAACAGAGGATTTCTGAATCCGAAAAACTGGGGTTTTCAGAGATATATGTTTCCAAATATAATTTAAAAGGCCTCGATGTTAACAAGTTTAAAATAAAAGTACTGGGATTCAAAAATATCGCAGAGGTATTCTCTTATCTTTTCGGATGATGTATTAACTGAAAATCTCTTCAAGAATTTTATGCGACTTTGGCTCTTTAAATCCTGTTATATGGATTTCAAAGTATTTTATAAGTGTCCTGAGCAGTTCCTTCTGGTTATTTATTTTTAAGGGGCTGTCATTTTCCGGTGAGGAGTTCATCAGTAAATTTAACTGATAGCTTATATTGCCTTTTATATAATAAGGGTGTTCCTCAGGTATATGCTTCTGAAATTTGCCGTCTGACAAATTAAAAATCTGCTGTTCTTCAGAGTAATTGTTTAGCGGAGAAAATCCCATGTATCTGCTCAATTCGAGCATGAATTTAAGGTGAAAACAGTTGAAATTATCTGTTTTTTTGTCCAGCATCTGAACGGAATTAAAGATAAAGTCAAATAGTTCAATATTTGATTCTTCTTCGCGTATAGATTTCAGCACGACTTCATTTATGAATAGTGCAATGGAACTTTTTCTTATGTCAAATGGTATTGATGCTGATATGTAGTTGATTTTAAACTCTTTTATATGATGGATCTTTCTGCTGGATTTATGATATGTGACAATATCAACCAGTGAAAGGTGCTGCAGAGAATTAGCATTTGTCTTTGCATTATTCTTTTTGGAAATTCTTAATATGTATGATTGCAGGCCAAACAGGTCTGTGTATATTTTTACAATGATGCTGTTTTCAGAGTATTTGGTTTTTTGTAAAACTATTCCCCTTATTTTGGAAAGCATAATTATATTTTTATTTGATATTGAATGGTTGAGGTTACTTTATAACTTCGAACTCTAAACTCCAAACTTTAAAATTGGTTATTATGCTATAAAGTTAAGAGTTTTATTTTAAATAATGTGCTATTTTTTTCGATAGTTATAAAACAGGAAAAATATCAATACGGAAATCAGAGAAACGGTTGTTATAATCAGGCCTGTAATAACAGACGGACTGGCATATTTAAAAGTAACTATACTTTCTCCCTGCGGAATAAGAACCGACATGAAACAAATATTTGAAGTCAGTATTGCTGTTTCTTTATTGTTGATAAAAGCTTTCCATCCTTTATAATTATTCTGCAGAAGAGTGAGCATTTGTACTTTGTTGCTTATGGCTTTAACAGTGATTTTGTCAGGTGAAAAACCGGTGATAAATGCCGAATCATTTATATCATGGCTCAATCTGATATCTTTTATACTCCTGAAATCTGTGGGATAGAGATAGAGGTTTTTGTTATTGATATTTTTTTTCTGAAGGTGTTTTGTTATTGAGTCTATAGGGAAAACTTTGTCCGACATGTAGACGGGCGGATTGTCTGTTGCTGAATGGAACAGGTCGGGAAAATTGTCGGCAAGCAGATTGTATTTGTTAAGGCTGAATGAAGATAATCCATTGTATGCAATCTGTTTATTGAAGATATTGGTGTTTTTCCATAAAGGCCCGTATAGGAACTTTTCTTCAGATATCTCGTTTATTTTTTTGTTTGGTGGTACAGGGAAGTCGCTTACAAAATTGGCTGTGCCGTATTCTTTTATGGATTTTGACCTGAACTGGTGATAATAAACGGTATATGGTGCATTGAGCTGTGCTGCAGAAACAATATCAATGATTAAAATAACAGTAATATAGATTGATAACCTGCTTTTATTCTTAATCTTGATGAGCAGAAAAATAAATGATGACAGAAATACCATTTGAATAAAACCCTGGAAAAAGATATGTTGTGCAATATTTGAATATACTGATGCAATAAATAGTTCATTTTTAATAAATTCTTTTATGTTCAGATGCCCCAAATATATTGGATACAGTATAGAATACAATAAAACCAGTAATATTATTATGGTAATTATTTTAACATGTTTCTGAATTTTTTCAGGGGTTTTGATATAAAAATCAAGTGCATAGCCTGCAAGTATAATAAAACTGATTAATGAAAAAAAGCGGAATAAACTTGAAAATCTGAATAAGTTCATAAGAGGGATATATTCATACAGGAATGTTCTTACAGGTAAATATTTACCCATAGCAGCAGATAAAGTAAAAATACCCCATAGTAAAAAGAAAGTCATCAGCTTCGGTTTTTTTATGAATAGCGAGATAAGGAAAAAAATTAATGGTATTATACCGAAGTAGATGTTTGACATAGATAAGTCGGTGTCAAAGAATGCCATGTCCCTGATTGCAGCAAAAGGTAAAATAAAAGATATTAAACACCGGGGAGATAACGGGCAGAATAATGCCTGTTTTAAAGTTACTCCTTCTGTTCTGGCTAAAAAAGGAATTACATTCAAAACGGAAATAATTACAACTGCGCTTAATAATGCTGTAGCTGTAATGGAAATAATATTACATTTAATAAAAGAAACGAGTTTTGTAAAGTCTTTATGTATAATATATTCTATAACGAAAAATATGAAAAGTGATACAAAAAAATATAATAGAACTATTGCAATACCTGTGTATCCGCCGGAAATGAGCATGAATGTGAAGAATGAAGTTTTTAAAGCATGGTAAATATTGGGTTTTTTATACATTGAAATATAGGAGCTGATAATAAAAGGTACCCATGTTCCGCTTATTATCCAGCAGAGATGTTGGGCATTTCCAATAAAAAATCCGCAGAACATATAGCTTACAGACATAAAAAATGCAACATTATTATTGAACTGCATATTTTTACCGAGTATATACATTCCCACGCCGGCGAGGTATATATGTAAAATGAGTTCAAGAGAAACAGAGTATATGTTATATCCCCACAAATATCCTGTTATCCAGACTACCGGATACCAGACACCTGTCAGCATGTCTCCATGAATCGGATAACCAATGTTCTGATAAGGGTTCCATAAGGGCAGGATATGATTTTTCAGGCATTCTCCGATAAAATATCTCCATGGATAGAAACAAGTCATCATATCGAATGTAGGGGAATATTTCAGTAATGCAATTTGCCAGTAACCGCCGACAGCAATAATTAAAAGTAAAAGGTATGGTAAATACTTTTTTAAACCGGCTGTTTTCATGATTTGTATATATTTTTCAGGGACGAATTATTTTATACACAGGATCTTAGTAACCAGTGTCTGTGAGCCGTCTTCGTTGCTGCAATATACCAGATACACGCCTGTACTGACTTTTTTCCCATATAGGTTATTCCCGTTCCATATAGCTTGTCCACCTTCGGCTTTAACCTCATAAACAAGATTTCCGCTGATGTCAGTGATTTTTACATCTGCATCCGTAACAAGCCCTTTTACAGCTATATATCCGCTGTAATTTTCTTTCACAGGGTTGGGATATGCATAAACACTGTCGCTGTATGTTTCACCACCCATTGTTGCCGTTCCTTTATAAGATACTATTCCTTTTTCAGTACCGAAAAATACTTCACCTGTTTCATGGTCGATTGCAATACTTGTTATTGTATTGGAAAACAGCGGGCTGTTCTCCTCGTTAAAATGCAATAGTTGTTCAGTGCCGTCTGCTGACATGTAAAATACCCCTCCTTTTTCTGTACCTATCCATTTTTTATTTGCCCCGTCAACGGCAATTGCAGTAACAGTCTCATATTCCAACAGGTATTGCGCATATCCGTCCTGTTCTATAAGTATCTGTTGTGCATCGAAATCATTGCCTGAGAAGACATTTTCGGGGGAGTAAAATACAGCAATACCTTTATCTGTACCTATCCACATTTCTCCGTCAAGGTCTTTGGCAATACAATAGACATCAAGGCTTGGGAGTTTTCCGTTTCCGATATTGGTGTTAAGTACTATGAATTCATCATCACTTGTTGAAGAAGTATTATTATCATTAAATACCAGAAGACCGTCGTTTTTTAAGATAAGCCACTTCTGATTATAAGAATCAACAGCCAGATCTCCGATGTTAACGCCATCTGCAACACTGCTGAAGTCAAATGACTGCCAGGAATTGTCAGTCCTTTTAACATGCAGGGCATGCTTGGCACCTGAATTTGTTATCCATAGATCATTATTATCATCAAAGCATAGCCCTCCGACACCTATCCAGTAATATCCTGAACCTCCGGATGGAACTTCCAGCGGACTGTTCGAGGTGTTATAAATATTTACAAGGCTGTTGTTATTTAATTCTATCAATCCTCTGAACCAGCTGCCTGCGTATACTCTTTCCGGATTACTTGGGTCAACAGCAACACAAACAATATCTCTTATAGTATCTGTATCAAATTCAGGTATGTCTGAGGAGTTTAATCCTCCCCACTCTTCTTCTATAAAATAAGACAGGTATGCAGGGATCCATATATTTTGCCATGAACTGTTTTTTCCGCCGGGTACAATCCATAATTTGTTCCCTTCAACAGACATATCTGATACGTAGTTTGTTAATGGACCGGATAATTTGATTTTTTCACAGTTCCATATATTCTGAACTTTGACCAATCCCTCCACCTGATCTGCTATCCATATAATATTGTCTTTATCCGCTATCGCATATAAGGAATTTATTACGCCTGGATTATATGTCCATATTATATCCTTAATCGTAAGACTTGTGTCATATATATAAACACAATAGTTGTGAGTAATAATTAGTTTGTTGTAATCTACATTGATGCTAAAAACATCGTAAGTATTGGTATCAAGGCGGTTCCATGCACTGCCGTTAAAGTAAAAAAGGGTATCATCATAATATCCCGTTTTTGAGTTACTGGTGATAATATTTTTGTTATAATATTTGATAAAATTATATCCTGAATTAGGATTTGGGATCAGCGTATCTTTTGTCCATGATTCATAGTTTGCAAGATTGGGGTTGTTTACCATGGCTTTATAAATACCGCTTTCCGTGGCAGCATAAAAGACAGTATCGGCGATGGTAATATCCTTAACATCTATCTGTGCGCCTTCATGCCCGATATAGTACGTGTCTTTTATTTCTTTTTTGACAAGGTCAACAACTACTATACCGAATCCACACGATAAGTAAGCATAATTATTGTAAAATGTAATATTATTTATGGTTTTTTTGCCGAGTATGGTTTTTCTTTTTATATCGGAGATATTTATTATTTCATCTTTTTCAACAAGGTCGATATTTGTACTGGTATATGCAATTACAAGTATGTCATATTGACTGTTATATTTTATTGTGCTTATGCCTATATCTGATAATCCGGTGATTTTAGACATCCGTGTGACACTGTTATCATCCTTATCATAATAAAACAGGTTGTATGGTGTGGCGCAATATATCCTGTTGCCTGCTTCAGTTACACATATACATTTGCCATATGGCAGATGGTCCCTCCATTGGCCTATTGCAATACCCTGAGCATTGACATATATGATTGACACTATCAGTATGGAATGAAGGGTTATTTTTTGCATTAAGTTCATTTTATTATTCGTCATTGCAATATTACAAATTAAAAAATATATATAATAAACTAAATAATAAGAACTTTATTGTATCGTATTTATTAATTATTTACTTTATAATAACAGGTGAAAATTGTAAATTTGCAAAATATATATTTACATCACACCCACACCTGCCTGCCGGCAGGCAGGCTTTCAACCACCGAAAATAGCTTTAGCTATTGCAGGTGGTCACACTCACACCATATTGGCCCCGTAGTTCAACTGAATAGAATATCAGATTTCGGCTCTGAGGGTTGGGGGTTTGAATCCCTCCGGGGTCACATGATGATCAAAACAATGGGAACTGAATGTGACGAAGCAAAGATTAAACTTGTTTAATCCTTTGTGGAGTGAAATTCAGACAATGCAGAGCATTGCATTGTTTTGATCCACTGCATTGACAAAAAGGGATCACCGAAGGTAATCCCTCCGGGGTCACCGGAAGATGCCGTGATTATTGGTGTTATTTTGCATAGGAAATTTACAGATATAATCCGGTATAAAATAGCATAACCTTTTTTATCAAAATTCAGTATAAGTTCTAATATATTATTATTTATTATTATATTTGTATAAATAATTTTTTATAAACTGAATATCATCTAATTAACAACAATTATTTAGAGAAAAAATGAAAAGAATAATAATAGGTTTGATAACTGTATTTTCTTTTTTTTCTTTTATCCGTTTTCCTGTTTATGGTCAGGCATGCGACCCGACAACGCCGTCATTTGTTATCAATTTAACCGGTAACCCTGATAGTATCTGGGTAAGTCCCAGCGTAAAAAGAGATGGACTCTGTTGTTCGGCTTCTGGTACTGACAGGTGTGTGGAATTCTATGTTACATTAGACCCAAAGGCAAACGGCATAAGGCTTGATATGATTTCAGGGGCTATTCCCCCTGGTGCCTTGTTTTATGAGGTTGAATGTGCAAATCCTACTCAGGTAGGCGACACTCTTTGCCTTTCGGGTGTGGGCCCTCACAGGCTAACTTTCTGCAAACCGGGAAATAACCCTAATGAGTATGCTATAACTTCCATAGGATGGCCCGGCCTTTCAGACGCTATTGTTGTCAGCGACGGATGTATAGACTCTTTGTTTGTAACAGGGCTGGTTGAATCAACAATAAAATGGAGGTCTGTTCCTAATAATCCTGTTTATGATGGTTACCTGAGTTGTACTACAGCATGTGATACAGTTATTGTTACAGCACAGGAAGGCGCCCCTTCATACGTAGATTATGAGGCATCAGGATTGCTTCAGGGTGCATGTGCGAGTGATACGATTTATGATACTACAAGGGTATATTTTGTGTCAGATAAATTTGCACAGATCCTTCCTGATACTCCTGTGATATGTTTTGGCGGGACCAATATTAACCTTACGGCTAACGGCAGCGGCGGTGCGCCTCCTTATTTTTATCTTTGGAATACAGGGGCAACTACAGCAACTATCAATGTAGCAGAAGGGACTTCCTGGGTTAAAATAACGGATTCGACAAAATGCCCTCCTGTGTATGATACTGTTGTGGTTACAGCTGATACTTCAGAAATTATGGCTGAAGCAGGGCCTGACCAGACCATCTGCTCGGATAATCCTGTTGTAAATCTGACAGGGGAAATTATTATTGCTGCCGGCGGCATATGGACGGGAGGTGACGGAACTTATACACCTTCAGCCGATTCGCTTACCACAACCTATACACCAACAAATGCTGAAATTAATTCAGGCTCTGTCACCCTGAAATTGACAACAACAGGAAATGCAGGCTGTCATGCAGGAGAGGATTCTCTGGAAATTATGTTTTCTCCGCCTGTTGCTACAGGTTTCAGCTTTTTAGATGTCTGTTATGGGGATACTGTGAAGTTTAATAATACATCAACATATCCTGACAGCCTTCCCGTATCGTGGTTGTGGAGATTCGGCGATGGGAATACAAGTTCACAGAAGGACCCTGCATATAAATATGCCTCAGCAGGAACGTATAATGTGTTGTTGAAAATAACTTCAAATAGTTTGTGTTCAGACTCTGTTACAAAAACAGTTACAGTATATGCCGTACCTGCAGCTGATTTTACAAGTGATGCAAAATGCTTTACGGATTCTGTGGGGTTTACAGATATGTCAGCAATCACAGGGGATACCATCACCTCATGGTCATGGGATTTTGGTAACGGAGATGCAGATGCTATACAAAATCCTTCCGTACTATATGACTCAAGCGGAACATATACAGTTACACTCATAGTCGGCACTGATTTTGGCTGTTCAGATACCGTTTCTAAGAATGTAGAGGTGCATCCCAAACCTGTTGCAGATTTTAGTTTTAATGAAGCATGTTTCGGAGATAGCACGACATTTAATGATATATCTTCTGTTTCTTCCGGAAGTATTACTTCATGGAATTGGGATTTCGGAGATGGAACAGGTGATACATTGCAGAATGAAAAACACGAATATCTGATAGATACTGTTTATGATGTCAGGCTTATAGTATCTTCCGGATATTGTTCGGACACAGTTGTGAAACAGGTGGATATTTTTTCACCACCGACTGCTGATTTTACAAGTGATGCAAAGTGCTTCTCAGATTCAGTGCATTTTATAGATATATCTGTAATTACAGGAGACACTATAAGTTCGTGGTACTGGGATTTTGGTAACGGAATAACTGACAGTGTAAAAAATCCTTTCGCTCTTTATGATTCAGGGGGGGTATATACGGTTACACTGATAGTAAGTATCGGGCTTGGCTGCTCGGATACGGTTTCCAAGAATATTGAAGTATATCCGAGTCCGGATGCAGATTTTAGTTTTAATAATGCATGTTTCGGGGATAGTACGGAGTTTAATGACCAGTCTTCCATTTTATCGGGAAATATTATTTCGTGGAAATGGAATTTCGGCGACGGGACAAGCGATACGTTACAAAATGAAATACATTTATATCAGATAGACAGTATTTATAATGTCAGGCTTATTGTGGCTTCCGCATATTGTTCGGATACGATAATAAAACAGGTTGATATTTCTTCTAGACCAACTGCTGATTTTACAAGTGATGCATTCTGTTTCACTGACTCGGTGAAATTTATGGATATGTCTGCAACTTCAGGGGATACTGTTGATTCATGGTTGTGGGCCTTTGGAAATGGGGATTCCTCTTTAATAAAAAATCCTTCCGTGCTGTATGATTCAGGAGGAGTATACACAGTTACCCTTATAGTAAGTATTAAATCAAGTTGTTCGGATACAGTATCCAAAGATATAGAAGTACATCCCAGACCTGATGCGGATTTCTATTTTAATGATGTGTGTCTTGGTGATACCACAGTGTTTAATGATAGTTCAGATATTTCAATAGGCAGTATTATCTCGTGGGACTGGGATTTCGGCGATGGAACAAGTGATACACTGCAGAATGAAGTGCATTTATATCAGGCAGACAGCGTTTATAATGTCAGGCTTATAGTGGCTTCTGCATATTGTTCGGATACGGTTGTAAAACAGGTAAATGTTTTTCCCCTGCCGACTGCTGATTTTACAAATGATGCATTATGTTTTGTAGATTCAGTGCATTTTGCTGATTTGTCTGTAATTACAGGAGATACTATTGATTCATGGTCATGGGATTTTGGAAACGGAGGTTCTGATACTTTACAGGATCCTTCTTTCCTTTACGGCTCGGAAGGTGCATATACAGTTGCTTTGATTGTAACTGCTACTGCAGGTTGCTCTGATACAGTTTCTAAAGATATTGAAGTACGTCCAAAACCAGATGCAGATTTTGGTTTCAGCGAAGCTTGTCTGGGAAGCAATACTGTATTTAATGACAGTTCATCTATTCTGTCAGGGACTATTATAGCATGGGCGGTATTTCAGTATTCTCCTTATCTATAGATTCATCAATGATTACTT
>CAZSJF010000024.1:0-15651 GCA_964606705.1 uncultured Bacteroidales bacterium | reverse complement strand
GTGTTGGGTGTGTTTGGGTTTGTTTTTCAGTTGTCTTTTGTTGCAATAACAGCGTTGAAGAATCCGTTTTTCTGGGGGAAAGCAAGAGCCAGTTCTTTTGTCAGCCTGGCTTTTTCCATGAGTTCATTATTATTTGTCCTTTTGCCATATCTGAAAAGGCCTGATGCTGAGCGCAGGGAACTGAACCATGCCTGATTCCACAATGTCTGATATTTCATTTTTGTTACTTCTCCTGTATAATTAGGGCTCATGGATATGTCAACTTTATATGCAAAGGAACCGGCTTTTTTGCCGTTAATTTCAAATTCCTGCCATGTATTTGTTTTCCATTTGTTGAAAGCCCAGTCGTATGTATGGTCAACATAAGCTTTTAAAGGGCTGTCGGCAGGCTGCCCTGACTCATAGAGTTCCTTACCCCAGTTTTTCCATAAAAAATCCAGTGGTTCCCGCCACGGATCGGTGATATGTCCTTTGTCATTAAAAGCCATAATATAAAAACCGAATTCAACTTTGCCTTTAGGGTAAACAGCTCCTGTATCTCTTACGTACAGAACGTGTAGCTTATGCATTTTTCCGTTATAAGGGATCTCTTTGATCTTATAATTACTCATGCCAAGTGTCAGTTTGTTATTAACGGCATCCATATCCATATACCATTTAACAGGAGTGCCTTTTGACATAATATCCAGGTCAGGAATAACAACAAGCTGCTTACTGCTGTCCGACACAATCATGGCAGGTGAGCGGAAACTGTGCTGTGAAATAATAAATTCTTCTTCAGGCGTAAGATGAGGATCCCAGTTAAAAACAGGATTGAATGAAGGGTTGAGCATAAGTTGCCAGTCATCCTGAAGCAGGGTGTCTGTTAAATTATAAACCAGGTTGATTTTTAAAATGTTATCTGATATTTTCTTGAAAGTGATTACAGGCTTATAGCCGCTTAAATTGCTGTAACTTATATTATTTATGAATGATTTGATTATTTCAGGAACATCTGTCCGGTTTAAATCAATATTATTGTTTAGTTCTGTTTTTTGTCCCCGGCAGTAATTGAAAGATGCAAATAAAAATAATGAAAGAATTATTTTAAATAATGTTGATTTCATGTTAGTTAATTGATCTTTTGTGACATGAGTTGTATGTGGTAAATTGTCAGGTATTGTTTGGTTAAAATTATTCTGAATCAAACTCCCAACTCCCAACTCCCAACTCCCAACTCTTAAATCCCTATACTCAACGAGCGTATATATTCGAATATTATACTTGCAAACCCGATAAAAAAGATACCCAGTACACATATCAGCAAACTAAGCCGTGTCATGGAATCGCTTCTGAAATAGGGGATAGGAGCATCACTTTTGTTGATGAACATTGCCTTTACAACTAAAAGATAATAGTAAAGTGATATGATGGCATTTATTACAGCGATGAGCACCAGTATGTATAAGCCTTGCTGTGCTGCTGCAGTGAAGAGAAAGAATTTACCGAAGAATCCTGCAACAGGCGGAATGCCTGCAAGAGAGAATAATGACAACAGCATGATAAGGCTGAGCTTCGGGTTTGTATGGTACAGTCCGTTATACTCGTCAATGGTTTCTTTTCCTGATGCATTTGAAACAGCTATCACTACGCCGAAAGCGCCAAGATTAGAGAAGATATATATAAGTGCGAAATAAATAACGGAAGCCATGCCCGTCTGTGTGCCGCTGATAACACCGAGTAAGATGAACCCTGCCTGTGCTATTGATGAAAAAGCAAGGAAACGTTTGAGGTTCTGCTGGCGTATGGCGAAAAGATTACCTATCGTCATTGTAAGTATTGCCAATATATAAATAACATCCTGCCATATGGTGATTATCTCGCGGAACACTGTAAACAGCACTATCATAAAGATAAACACGGCAGCACCTTTTGAAACTACCGATAAGTATGACGTAATGCTTGTAGGTGAACCTTCATAAACGTCGGCTGTCCACAGGTGGAAAGGAACGATGGAAATCTTGAAAGCCATGCCTGCAGTAAAAAATATGAGCCCTAGTATCTGCAACCCACTGGTGCCTATAGATAAAGATATGTCTGCAAAATAAATGCTTCCTGTTGTGCCGTATATCATTGATATGCCGTAAAGCAAAATGCCTGATGACAGTGCGGAAGAAAGGATAAGTTTGATACCTGCTTCTGCAGATTTCTGACTGTACCTGTCATAAGCTGCAAGAGCAGCAATGGGAATAGTTGCCAGTTCCAGACCAAGATAGAGCATCAGAAAATCACCTGAAGAAATCATAAAGTCCATGCCTATAAGTGTTGACATGAGCAAAAGGAAGAACTCGGTGTTTTTATTGGAGTTGAAATCGAATTTAAGCCATTTTACAGACTGCAAGAGCACGATAAGCAGACCTATGTTCAGCACATTTTTCATGAGGATATGAAGTCCGGTTGTAACATACATGCCTCCGAACAATACGCCTTCATGTGCAGGCAGGAACCCTGCAGCAGTTATAAGGGAAAACATAATAACAGAAAGAGTCCTTATAAAAGCATTTTTATTTTTGCCATCCGTAAATATTTCTGCTATCAGTACTATCATTGCCGCCAGTGTAAGCAATAATTCCTGTCTCATTAGTAAAAAATCTTCAAACTTCATATCTTATTTATTTATTAAGTAACAATAATTGTTATTAAGAAAATAGATTATCATTCCTTCACAAACTTTGTTACCATTATATTTTCATTATTATTAACTTTTACTATATATATTCCTTTTGTAAGTTCATTTATGATGAATTCGGAATTATTTTTTGTTATATGTTTTTGTAAAAGCATTTTTCCCTGTATATTATATATTGAAACATAAGTGTTTTGCAATATTGGCATATTTTGCAACTTAATTGTAATTCTATCTTTTGCAGGATTTGGGTAAATGGAAATATTTGTATTTTCTTTTTGATTATCTATAATCCAATTACCTCCTCCATTCGTGGTTTTTAGAATTGTGCCATTAAATCCAACAGCATAACCTGTATCCACATTCAGAAAATATACGGAAAGTAATGTGTCTGAGATTCCTGATATTTGGCTAGTCCAGTTTATTCCGCTATCTGTAGTTTTAAGGATAGTTCCATTATATCCAACCGCATAACCTGTATTTGTATTTGGGAAACTGAGAGAACATAAACTACTTAAAGTACCTGATGTCATGCTTGACCAGTTAGTTCCACCATTTGTTGTCTTGCGAATAATACCATTTGCCCCAACTACATAGCCAGTATTTGCATCAGTAAAACGTATATCACATAAATATTGTGTAGTACCTGATGTTTTGCTTATCCAATTAGATCCTCCATCAGTTGTTTTAAGGATTGAACCATTATCGCCAACAATATAACCAGTATTAATATCTGTAAAATATATAGAACTAAAATCATTTACAACATCTGGTGTTTGAATTATCCAATTGGTTCCACCGTCTGTTGTTTTGAGGATTATGCCACCAGTACCAACAACATAGCCTGTATCTGTATTTAAAAAATATACGGACATTAAAACTGTACCAGATCCACCAATTATATAATTTGTTACCCAATCGGTACCCCCATTTGTTGTTTTGTAAATTAAACCATGTGCACCATAATCTCCAAATCCAACAGCATAACCATTATTAACACTGGAAAAATAAATACACTCGAATCCACATGTAGAATCTGTTGTCTGTTTTGACCAAATAGTTCCCTCATTTGTGGTTTTAAGTATTACGCCATCGCCAACTACATAACCAGTGTTGTTGCTGGGGAAATATACTTCACCTAAATTTTTTAAAGTCCCTGATGTTTGACTTATCCAGTCTTGGGAGTTAGCGACATTTAACGTTAATATTGCAATTAAAGATAGATAGAAATTTTTCATAAATATTTATTTTGGTTTATTTTTAAGTAATCATTTTAATGAAGCATTGTTATTTTATTGATTATAGGCACAATGCTGTCGCCTATCATGTCTGAGAGCCACAAAGGAGCCAGGCCTATGGCAACAATAGCAGTGATAAGTGCAATTGTTGATATGCGTTCAAACCAGTGTGCATCTCCAAGTTCCAGAAAATGTTTGTTTTTTATCGGGCCAAGTAAAAGTATTCCGACAACTCTTAAAATATAAACAGCTGTAATGACAATCGAAGAACAGGCCAGTATTGTTACAACCCTGTGGAATGTGTCTGCGTGTTGGAAGGCTCCCACGAATACCGTCATTTCGGCAACGAAGCCGCTGAATCCCGGCAGTCCAAGTGAAGCCAGCCCGCCTATGATATAACAAACGCCGAGGAACGGCATCACTTTAATTATTCCTCCCATTTCATCAATCATGCGTGTATGTGTCCTGCCATAGATCATTCCGATTAAAGCAAAGAAGAGAGCACACATAAGCCCGTGTGATATCATCTGCAATATGGCACCGTCCATAGCTGTTTTGTTCATCATGAGTATGGCAAAAAGCACCAGCCCGCAGTGGCTCACTGAAGAGTATGCATTGATGTATTTCAGGTCTTTCTGTACTACTGCGCCGAAAGCACCATATACAATGCTTATCGTTGTAAGTATAATAAATATCCATCCTATCTTATCAGCCTGTTCGGGCATGAGGAACATAGCTACTCTGAAGCATCCGTAGCCTCCCAGTTTCATCAGTACACCTGCGTGCAGCATTGACACTGCAGTGGGAGCGGAAGCATGGCCGTCGGGCGACCATGTATGCAGGGGATACAAGGCTCCCAGCACGCCGAACCCCACAAATGTGAGCGGGAAAAATAATCTCTGTGCTTCGATTGGTATTGTTACTTTGGATATTTCCAGTATGTTGAATGTAAGTGCTCCGCCGTCAGCATTTGAGTTGAAATATATTCCTAATAGTCCTACGAGTAGAAGAGCAGAACCACCCATGAGCATCAGTGTAAGCTTCATGGCAGCGTATTCTTTCGGGCCGCTTCCCCATATTCCTATTAGTAAGTACATAGGAATTACCGCCAGTTCATAGAATAAAAACATAGTGAATAGATCAAGAGAGATGAAGAAACCAAAAACACCTGAGGATAGAAGGATAAGTGATATAAAAAATTCTCTTGACAGGAATTCAACTTCCCATGAAGCGAAGATACCTGCAAAAAGAACAATGGCTGTCAGTGCTATCATTGCAACGGAAATTCCGTCAACACCGATCGCATAGTGAATGTTGAAATTTTCAAACCACATGTAATCGGCGGTAAAAAGCATTTGTGCAGTGTTGCCTGCTTTGCGTTCAGCAAGGTACATGAGCACCAGCACCCCTGCCATAATAAGTTGTATGCTTGTGCCTATTGCTGAAACAAGCCTCGCCTGTTTAAAATTTTTGGTAAATAATATACCAAATATTGTTAAAACAGGAATTACTACGAATAATGTTAAAATACTCATCTCTCTTCAATATATTTAATTAAGCAGATAAACAAAAAATAATACTAAAAGCAGTGCACCTGTAACGAAAACAAATCCGTACTTCTGCAGCTGCCCTGACTGAAGCCCTTTTATCCTCACTGAAACTACATTTGTCACCCATGCTATTCTGTTCATTGTCCCGTCAACGATATGCCTGTCAAACCACGCTATAGGTGAAGATATGCGCCCGAAAATAATTTTCTGTGTTACAAAAAGATACAATTCATCAAAATAGAATTTATGAAAAGCCCATTTGTAAAAGAATCTGAAACCGTGTGATATTTTGTCTGATGCTGTATTCTCTTTACAATAGAGGATATAAGCAATTACTATGCCTGTGAGCCCTGCTATTATTGAAGGTATTGCAACAGGCCACCATTCTATTTCGGTTATAAATGGCATGGAATCGGATGAAATAAATTTGCTGAAAGGCACATATCCTGCAAATATAGAAGCAACAGCAAGGAAGATAAGAGGGATGGTCATGGTATAAGGTGCTTCATGCGGGGTGTGATGGTATTGAGGCTCTTTATTCCAGAATATCCTGAAGTACAGCCTGAACATATAAAATGCTGTTAACCCTGCAACGAAGAGTTCTATAACGAATATCAGTTTGTTATGATGATATGCAGCAGTTAAGATTTCGTCTTTGCTGAAAAATGCCGACAGGAAAGGCACACCTGCTATTGTAAGGCATGCTATTAAAAATGTGATATGAGTTATCGGCAGATGTTTTCTCAGTCCTCCCATCTCTGTCATCAGGTTGCTGTGCACCGCATGTATTATAGCTCCTGCTCCTAGGAATAACAAGGCTTTGAACATGGCATGAGTGAACAGGTGAAACATGGAAGCCATGTAGCCGAGCCCTTCATGTCCGCCATATCCTGAAACACCGAGCCCCACCATCATATAGCCTATCTGTGGCATGGTGGAATATGCAAGCACGCGTTTTATGTCAAACTGTGTGCAGGCTATAACAGCAGCAAAGAGTGATGAAAATGCTCCTACATAGCCAACAACCATGAGCGCTTCGGGTGCAGATATTGCGTATATAGGAAATAATCTTGCAACAAGGTAAACACCTGCAACGACCATAGTAGCAGCATGTATCAATGCTGAAACAGGTGTTGGCCCTTCCATTGCATCGGGCAGCCAGATGTGCAGAGGGAACATGGCTGATTTTCCTGCGCCACCCATGAATACAAAAATAAGCGACCATGTCATTACTGACATCCCCATGAATGCAATGCTTCCTCCCTGTGTTATAGCAGTCCCATTTGGGTCGGTGAGAGTTTTAAAATCAAAAGTGCCGGTGGTATATGACAATATTAAAATACCTATCAGGAAGCCAAGGTCGGCAAACCTTGTTACTATAAATGCTTTTTTTCCTGCCGCAACAGCTGTGTCTTTTTCATAGTAGAAACTTATAAGGAGATATGATGAAACACCAACAAGTTCCCAGAAAATGTACATCTGGAAAATATTGGTTGCAAGTACTAGTCCCAGCATTGAAAAACTGAATAAAGAAAGTTTGGAGAAAAACCTCTGGAATCCCCTTTCACCTTTCATGTATCCGATGCTGTATAGATGCACCATAGCCGAAACCGTTGTTATGACGATAAGCATCATGACAGATATGGGGTCGAGCAATACGCCGAGGTCAATGTGCAGTTTGTCAGTCAGGTTAAGCCATACGGTGTTGTAAGCAACTATTTTCTGATATACACCGTCAACTTTGCCAACATTGAAAAAATACTGGTATGCAGTTATATAAGAGAGTATTGCCGAGATAAAAAGACCTGTTGTTCCAGCTATTCCTGCCACCACAGGTTTCATCTTGTGCCCGAAAAGGCCGATGATGATGAAAAGGAAAAACGGCAGCAGCGGTATTAAAATTGTGTATGTAAAATCCATATCCTTTATTTTTATTTTAAACTTCGAACTTCAAACTTTTTTAATATTTCATTTTATCCACATTTTCAACATTAACAGTATTAAAATGCCTGTAAATATTGATTATTATAGCGATAGCAACAGCGGCTTCGGAGGCAGCGACGGCAATTATAAATAAAGAGAAGAAATGTCCCTGAAGGTTTTCCGGGTACAGATACCTGTTGAATGCAACAAAGTTTATATTTACAGAGTTAAGTATTAATTCAACAGACATTAATATTGTAATAAGGTTTCTGCGTGTAATGAAACCATAAATACCTGTAAAAAACATAACTGTGCTTACGATTAAAAAATATTGAAGTGGTATTTGTGTGCTCATATTTATTGATCTTTAGATTTTTTTGCAATTACAATAGCTGCAACCATGGCTGCAAGCAATAAAATACTGATAACTTCAAACGGCAATACAAAACCGTTTGCTCCGTAATTCAGAAGGCTGTGCCCGATAGTTTTCATGTCAACTTCCGGCAATATGTTTGTCAGCGGCAAACTGGTAATTTAATATGGTTGTAATACATATTATCATTCCGGATAATGCTGCAATAAGGCCGAAAGCAACTTTTTTAAATCCTATAGGTTCAAATTTCTGGTTTATATGGCTTGTCAGGAGTATGGAGAATATTATCAGCACGACAATACCTCCTGCGTACAGTGTGAGCTGTACAGCTGCAAGGAACTGATAATGCAGCATAAAATAAAGCCCTGAAGTAGCTATCAGCACAAAAAGCAGAAATGTAGCTGCCCTGAGAATTCTCCTGCTTGTAACTGTAAGTATTGAAAACAGTACTATAATAAAGGAGAAAACGAAAAACATTATTTGATTTGGTGTCAGACTCATTATTCTACTCCTTTCATTAATGTTGAACCTTCTTTATTCAATATTTTTGTAAGCTTGATTTTATCAAACACTGCATGTTCAAACTCCTGCGAGAATGTGAGAGCATTTGACGGGCACGTTTTAACACATAAGGAACAGAAAGCACACATGCCTAAACGGTAGATATATTTTTCAAGTTCTCTTTTCTTTTTGCCGTCTTCAAGAACATCGGTCCTTGTTATTACTTCTATTGTTCCGTTGGGGCAGTTCATTACGCAGATGCCACAGCCTGTGCATTTATGCTGGTTTTTTTCATTATGCAGCAGCATAAGCTCTCCTTTGAAACGTTCAAACATTTCAAGTTTTTTCTTTGACCTTCCGCGTCCGCCTTTTCTGTTCTCAGGATATTGCTGTGTTACAATTTTCCATGGACGGAAAAAGTATGAACCTGTGACCTTCATGCCTATCAGCAGGCTCCAGACGCCTTTGAGTATTCCCGTGATGTAATTTATTAATTTCATATTTATTATATCTTCCTTGATACTTTTATAACTTCATTATTCGATATTCCTTGTTCAATATTCATTATTCTTTTTGTTTTATTATTAAAAATGCCATCCTAACAATACTATTAAAGCCATTAGTAATACATTAAAAAGATTTATCGGTAAAAGGTATTTCCATTCCAAGGTAAGGAGCTGGTCAATCCTTAAACGCGGGAATGTCCATTTGAACCACATCATGATAAATATGACAACAGCTGTTTTCCCGGCATACCATACAAAAGGAGGGATGAAATCCATTATATTGTTGAATCCATACCAGCCAGGGATATGCAGAGGCATCCATCCGCCCCAGAATACTGTTGCGGCAATTGATGCAACGATAAACATATTCATGTATTCCGCAAGGAAGAAGAATGCAAACCGTATTCCTGAATATTCAGTGTGAAAGCCTGCTGTTAATTCTGATTCAGCTTCAGCAAGGTCGAATGGCCCCCTGTTTGTTTCGGCTGTACTTGCAACAAGAAATACAAGAAAAGCTATAACTGCAGGTATATGCCCTTTGAAGATAAACCATCCGTCTCTCTGCAACTCAACTATTGTAGAAAACTGCATACTTCCTGCAAGCACCACCATTGTTATAAGCGACAGCCCCACGGAAAGTTCATAGCTGACTATCTGTGCGCCGCTTCGCATGGCACCTATAAGAGAATACTTATTATTGCTTGACCATCCTGCCAGAAGAATTCCGATAACACCCATTGAAGATACAGCTACAACATAAAACACCCCTATGTTAAAATCTATTGCATGGAGACCTTTTGCGAATGGTATGGCTGCTATTGCCAGAAAAGATACGATGATAACTATAAAAGGAGCTATGTTGAAAAGCAATTTATCGGCATTTTTAATATAAACAAGTTCTTTCATGAGAAGTTTGAACAGGTCTGCGATTGTCTGCACCAGTCCGTAAGGCCCTACGCGGTTAGGCCCCAGCCTGCACTGCATAAAACCGCATATTTTTCTTTCAGCATATACAAGGTATAATCCGACAATGGCATAAAATGCAAGGAAAACAATCCCTATAATAGTCATTTCCCATGTCAGTGCCCAGAATGAAGAGCAGTTATCATAAAGCAATTTATCAACCCACTGTGTAAAGGATGTTAAATCATAAATATTGAATTTGAAATCTTTCATACTAATTAAATTATCTGTCAATATCCGGTATTACATAATCCAGTGAACCGCCAATAGCAACAAGGTCAGCAATTTTCTGATTCCTAGCCATTGTGTCAAGTCCTGAGAGGTTGCTGAAATTGGGTGACCTGAATTTTACCCTATAAGGATACTTTTCTCCTTTACTTTCTATATATACTCCAAATTCACCCCTGCATGCTTCAACTCTCTGGTAGTATTCCCCTTCGGGTAGTTTTAAAACAGGCTTCATCTTTGCTGTATGAGAACCTTCAGGTATATTGTCTATAAGCTGTTCTATAATTTTCATTGATTCCCACATTTCATCCATCCTGACCTTATATCTTGCAAAAGTATCACATTCATTATATAATGCTTCTTTAAAATCTACTTTATTGTAAACACCATAAGGATGATGTTTCCTTACATCACATGAGAAACCCGAGCCTCTGCCTGACGGGCCGGTAATACCGAAAGAGATGGCATCTTCTTTGGATATATGGCCGATACCTTTGGTACGTTCCTGCATGATTACATTTCCTGTAAGCAGTTGGTCGTATTCAGGCAGTATTTTTCTGAAGTATTTGATAAAGTCTTTCACTCTTTTCTGGAAGTTGGGATGTATGTCGTTCATCAGCCCGCCAGGTGTGTAATAACTTATTATAAGCCTTGAACCTGCTGTTTCTTCGAATATGTCGAGGATTTTTTCCCTGTCCCTTAAACCATAGAAAAAACAAGTCAGCCCGCCCAGGTCCATGCCAAAAGAGCACCACCATAACTGATGTGATGCAAGGCGTGTGAGCTCATCCATGATTGTGCGTATGTACTTCACTCTTTCAGGAACTTCCACTTCAAGGGCGTTTTCAACACAGGTGCATACGGCGTGATTGTTTATCAGTGCAGAAAGGTAGTCCAGCCTGTCGGTAAGGTGGATGATCTGCTGATAAGTCAGCTTTTCGCACATCTTCTCGATGCCGCGGTGTATGTAGCCGCAATGAGGAGTGACTTTTTTTACTATTTCTCCTTTGAGTGACAGGACAAGACGGAGCACGCCATGTGTTGAAGGGTGCTGCGGCCCCATATTTATGCAATATTCCTGTTCTTCAAGATTGATTATTTCTTCTTCCATAATTACCTTTCAACAATGTTAATTTTATCAACATAATCTTTTCTCAGCGGGTGTCCCACCCAATCTTCATCCAGCAGTATCCTGCGCATATCGGGGTGATTTTTAAAAGTTATGCCAAACATATCGAATACTTCGCGTTCAAGAAATTCTGCTGTCTTCCATATATCACAAACAGTATCCAGTACAGGTTTCTCCCTGTCTGCTGTTTTTGTTTTCAGAACTATTGTATGATGGTGTTTTGTTGATTCCAGATGGTAAACAACGCCAAGGCTGTCGCCCCAGTCCATGCCGGTAAGGCAGAACAGGTAATCAAAATTTGTATCTTCCGATTCCCTTAGATTTTTCGCAAGGGCATGAAGTTTATCTTTATTAACAGTGGCGGTAAGATATTGTTTACTTTCTTTAAATTCAGCATCAGGTACAACAGACAAAATTTTTTCTTTAAGTTGTTCGTTAGTCATTTTTTATTTCTTTAAAGATTTTTTATTGAATATGGTTCCTTTTTTGATTTTTCTTTGCAGCTGCATAACTCCGTAAAGCAGTGCTTCAGGGCGGGGAGGGCAGCCGGGTACATACACGTCAACGGGTATTACGAGATCCACCCCTTTAATAACATGATAAGAATTATAATAGAAAGGTCCCCCTGATATGGCACATGATCCCATGGCAATGACATATTTCGGCTCCGACATCTGGTCATAAAGGCGTTTCAGCACAGGAGCCATTTTGTTTGTTATTGTACCTGCTATAACGATAGCGTCAGCCTGTCGTGGTGATGCCCTGTAAACCTCTATGCCGAACCTTGCCATATCATGGCGTGAAGCGCCGAATGCCATCATCTCTATTCCGCAACAACTGGTTGCAAATGTCAGAGGCCATACTGAGTTTGATCTTCCCCAGTTGATGATGTTGTCAAGGGTTGTCAGTATTATGTTCCCTTTTTCAGGATTGAAAAGTTCAAGGGTCTCATTATCCTTGAACTCCTCATATTTCATTGATTTTATTTTTACTCCCATATCAAAGCATGTTTTTTCCAGGCATATAAAAGTCCCAGTATAAGTATGAAGAAAAATATCACTATTTCGACAAAAGCGACCATGCCAACCTCTTTCATGACAACAGCCCATGGAAATACAAAAACTATTTCAACATCAAATATAAGGAAGAGGATTGCAAACAGGTAGTACCCTACATTGAACTGCAGCCATGTGATTCCTTTTGTAGGAATACCACATTCGTATGCTTCATGTTTCTGTATGTTTGTTGATGTGGGTGCCACAAACGCCGAGAAGAGTACGGCTCCTCCCACCAGCACCACTGCTACAATAAAAAAGAGAATTAATGATTCACTAGTCATATTATATTTAATAATTAAATTTTTAAACTATATATTTTAACAGAGCAAAACTAAATAAAAAATTTAAAGAAAAAACAAATTTATTTAACTAGTATGAAAAAATGTAAACAAATTATGACAAAAGTCACTTTTTGTTCAATGGGTAAAATCAAAAGCAACAATTGCAGGATTATTTATACTTTGGCTTAATAAGTTTATATACTTGTTTGTTTAGTATATCTAAGCAAAGTCTTGAATAAACCTGATTATGTAGTGATATATAGCAAAGGTTATTTATTTTTATCTCAGGGACAGAAGTTATAAAGGAACAAATGCATTAAAATCAAATAAAATTTCAGAAATTTAATCCTATATCAAAACCTGCTTTGGGCACTATTCCGTTATAGCCTTCTTTCCAGATGGATCTGTTTGTTGAATTAAAGTAATAATCTGTTACGTCATTACTGCAAAAAGATTTTCTTAAGCCTCCTCCTATATATAAATCCATGTGGAGCCTTTTTGCAAAGATAAAATTTACGCCTGTAATAACGCCGAGTCCGTATGAATTGAAATAATATGTTGTTTTGTCGTAATGCCCCCCCCAATACCAATCCCAGCATTGGTCGTCAACTTCAGAGTATTTTGCAAATAAGAATGAGCCCAGATATATCCTTTTGTATGTGTTTTTGCCGCTTTTGTTAATAACGTAATATCTGTACTGAAATTCTGCTTTAATTGCCTGAACGGCTTCTTCATAATAGTTGTTAGCATCTTTGTATTTTATGCCGGCACTGAAAAGCAGTCCGTTGTTTTCTTTAAAGGTTCTTTCATAACTTATCTGCATTGTGTAGTCAAGAAAGTTTAAAGGCCCGAATTTTAAAATATTTTTGTAATCAGTTGCTTTGAATGAAGCAGAATCCTGTGCATGGCAGAAATATACCAGCAGGATTAACGGGATTATTATCAGTTTTTTCATAGACCTTGTTTTTAATTAATAACGGTTTAACATCTGTTTTATTATAGCAGACGGATAAAATTTAAAAAATCTTGGGTAGTTAATGGTAAGTTTGAATAGGTACGGTTTGAAATTTTACATTCCCAAATGCTTAAATGCTTCATAAACGAGAAAAACCGGCCATACAATGGCTTTCAGGAATCCAATTACGCCTGCCCAGAAACCTGCGGCGTTTGAAATGAAATAAATAGCGGCCCCGATAAATCCAAGTCCATAAATTGCCCCTGAAGGAGCATTATCGTGAATTTTCTGTTTCATATAGATGTGGTTTTTATTATTAAATGAATTAAGCAGGATTATTTCATGATCCCGGCAGGATTACCTTCGGAGATCCCTTCTTATCAATGCAGTGGATTAAAACAATGCAATGCTACGCATTGGCTGAATTTCACTTCATAAAGATTTAAACAAGTTTAATCTTTACTTCGTTTCATTCAGCTATAATTGTTTTAATCATCATGTGATCCCGGCGGGATTCGAACCCACGACCCACAGCTTAGAAGGCTGTTGCTCTATCCAGCTGAGCTACGAGACCGGTTATGGTGTGAGTGTGAAAGTGTGGGTGTGGAGTGTGGCATGGGCATGAGTATTTTAATTATAGCTTCTGTACATTCCTAAAAGCATCTTGGATGATTGTTCATATAAATTGTAGAATTCATTATATGAATTTTCATCAATTAATTTGAGTTTGTAAATAAGGTTCAATATTGCAGTTGCCTCAAAAATACTGCTGCGGGCTATGGTTATAAAATTTTTTTTATCAGGGTTGGTAATTCTTCCTGTACCTTCGGCCAAATTCAGCAAAATACTCAGAGTAGCCCTTTTCCATTGGTCACTTATATTAAATTCTATCTTCTTATCACTTTCTAAAAAATTAAAAAGTTTGATATTTATTTCTTCGATAACCTTGTAAACCTCTAATTTTTCAAAATCAAACATTATATTTTATTTATTTTCACAGAAACATCATTTTTATTCCTCACACACATGCTCAAATCCCACATTCCACACCCACACTCACATCCACACTCAATTACGTCGGGGCGGCAGGATTCGAACCTGCGACCTCCTGCTCCCAAAGCAGGCGCGATAACCGGACTACGCTACGCCCCGTTTATGTGTGAGTGTGCGGTGTGATTTTGATTTAACTTTTTACACACTTCACACCCACACTCACACTCATTCAGCGGAGAGAGAGGGATTCGAACCCCCGGAGGCAGTTAGCCTCAACGGTTTTCAAGACCGCCGCATTCAACCGCTCTGCCATCTCTCCGGTACAAAAATACAACAATTCTGTAAAACAAGTTAAAAAAATGTATGATTTTTGTAAGTATAGCTTAGTCAAATTGTTAGAAAAATTAATAATGTGATGTGTAATTTTTTTAATCAGGTTCTTGTATTATTTGTAAATTTCACGTAGGTTTGTTTTATAAATGAAAAAGGGAATTCTTATTATACATATAATTATTATTTCATTTATAGCTTCATTTGCTCAGGAAGTTACATTTGAACAACTCGTGTATAAGGATGGCAAGTATTATTCGAGGGGCGAGGTGCTGCCTTATAGCGGCAAATGCACAGGATATACTGTTATCGGCAAGAAAGAGCAGGAGGGTAATTTTGTTGATGGTAAAAAGGATGGATTGTGGACATACTGGCATTCTAACGGTAATAAGCAAAGTGAAGGGGTTTATAAAAACGGTAAAAAGGATGCTATATGGAATTACTGGGATATTGATGAGAAACAGATATGTCAGGAAAATTATTCTTTTGGAGTGAAAGAAGGAGAGATGATCAATTGGTATTCTGACCAGCAGAAGAAAACACAGGGATATTATAAAGCGGATATGAGGGACAGCCTCTGGACGGAATGGTATCCTGACGGCCGGAAAAAATATGAAGTGAATTATAATAATGATGCAAGGCATGGGAGTTATATCAAATGGTATGATAACGGACAGAAAAATTCAGAAGGCATATATAAGGATGATAAAAAAGACGGAAAATGGTTTGAATGGGATGAAGGCGGAACTTTGAAAAAAGAATCCCTGTATGTTAACGGGAATTTAATGGAAGAAAAAAAATATTAAAACTTAATATATGAAAAAGTTTATAGTTTTAATTGCAAACATCAGTTTGACATTTTTATTTTTCAATGTTTATCCCCAGATAACCATTGACGATAACGACATTCCAAATATTAATGATAATTTCAGTATGAGTTCAAATACGGTTTTTTCTC
>CAZSJF010000023.1:15451-15731 GCA_964606705.1 uncultured Bacteroidales bacterium | reverse complement strand
TTATCCTTGCTTTATTTACATTGTCCTGCAATCACAAGAAAAATTCAAGGGTAAATATTGAAAAATCCGATTTGAAAAAGAATACAAAAATTAAAATATACCGATATGAAAAGGCTTTTTTAAATATTGATACTAAGAATATAAAATCTGAATTAAAAAAGATTTCAAAAGATTATAATTTTTTTATTGGGGATATTGATTTTGATGATACATTAAAACTTATAGAGGCTTATAATTTTAATGTATCATCATAACCAACCCCCCAAACACACCCAACACA
>CAZSJF010000023.1:0-15441 GCA_964606705.1 uncultured Bacteroidales bacterium | reverse complement strand
TGTGTTGGGTGTGTTTGGTTTTTGTTTGGGAAATAATATGCAAAATAAGAGAATGCCGTATTAAATTGATTTTCAATATATAAAGATTGTATTGAAAAATATCCTGATCTTAATGATGTTGAAAATCAATTTAATACGGCATTCTCTTATTTTGCATATTATTTCCCTGAGAAAAAAATACCTAAAGTATATACTTATATTTCGGGTTTGTATTATGAACAGCCTGTAACATATGCAGACAGCGTAATAATAATTGCTCTGGATGATTACCTGGGCCAGGATTATAAATCTTATCCTGAACTGGGAATACCTGCATACAGATTTTCGAAAATGCGTAAAGAATACATAGTAAGCGATTGTATGAAAGAAATTGCAAGGAGTTTTATAATTCCTGATAAATCAAAAAACTCTTTTCTGGACAGGATCATTTTTGAAGGCAAAATACTTTACTTCGCTGATGCGATGATGCCAGATATGCATGATACGATAAAAATAGGGTACAGCAGCAGTCAGCTTAAATGGTGTGAATCCAATGAAGCAAATATATGGTCATTGTTTATAGACAGGAATATTCTGTATAAAACGGATATTATGACTATCAATAAATTTACCGGTGACGGGCCTTTTACTACAGGATTGGCCAAAGAATCACCTGCCAGGATCGGCTCCTGGATAGGCTGGCAGATAGTGCGCTCATATATGGACAACAATAAAAATGTAAATATGAAAACATTAATCAGCAATTATGACTCTCAAAATATTCTGCAATTATCAAAATATAAACCGAAAAAATAAAAAAAGACAAATATCAGGTGTTCACTTTTATGTTAATATATTTGCATTTTTTAATAAAAATTACGTTATTTGTAAGTTAAAGTAAAAATATTATGACCTTGTTTTCATATTTTAAACACTTTATTTTTGTTTCTGTCTTTATTTTTACATTTACAATCATTTCTACTGCTCAGACGACAATGTTTTATAATGACGGGGCCACCGTTTTTGTTAATAATGACTCTTTCATTGTCAGCGACGGGGATCTGTGGAATAATTTTGACTCGTTATTTAATTCAGGCAGGATAATTGTTAACAACGGGAATTTTGTAAATGACGGGTTGGTTTCAGGCAGCGGGCAATATGAAGTTACAGGTGACTGGGAAAATAATAATACTTTCAAAGCACAGAACAGCACTGTCACATTAAACGGGGGAGATCAGCTTATAACAGGAACTGCTGTAACTACATTCAATAATTTATTTTTGGCAAATACAGGTATAAAAAGGTGCAGTATAAATACTATAATAAACAACATCCTTGACCTTAGTGACAGGGAATTGGCTGCTGATAATTTTACGGTATTGATAAATTCTGTTAATCCGTCTGCAGTATTGAGAACAACAGGATTTGTGAGCAGTAGCCTTACAGGAAGGTTGATAAGAAGGACCAACCTTAAAGCAGTTTATTTATTTCCTGTGGGTTCAAGTGTAGGTACACAAAGATACAGGCCGATAGATATCACTCCCAACGACGTTGCCGCTAATACTTTTGCCGTAAGTTTCGTAAATCATGATCCTGAAGTTGAACTATATGACCGGCATTCACATGATGATACTATATGCCATGTGGATTCCTTGTTCTATCATCTGATAGAACGTACCGCTGGCGCTTCTTCTGCAGATATTGCAATGTATTTTGATCCTGCTGCAGATGGTATTTACTGGGACGGCTTTGCCAATTGGAAAGGAGGAGCAACGAACAGATGGAAAAACATGAGGCCTTTTGACGCATTGTATGGAAATCTTAATGGTTTCAGGAGGTTTGGCTGGAACGATTTTACTTATAACCCTTATGCCCTGATTGCCACACATGGTGATTCTATACCTATTGGCGGGCCAAACTCTGCATGTGATAATGATGCTCCTATGATATATTCCGTATGGTGGGGCAACGGAAATCCCAATTCAACATACACCTGGACTATTACAGGTGGAGTTATTCTATCTACTGATACAACTTCTGATACAACCCGCAATATACTTGTACAGTGGAATACTCCAGGTGTTGGAACATTAACGGTGACAGAGTTGTCACCTTTTAGTTTCTGCCCGAATTTTCCGACTACATTAGATGTAACAGTGTATTCCAGCCCGGTTGCAGCTTTTACATCCATCTATGATACCACTTATGATTTGTTTACTTATGATTTGATACAATTTGTCAATTCCAGTACAAATGCCACTGCTTATTTCTGGGATTTTGCTGACGGTTACACCACAGACCAGACAAGCCCCTACCATGTTTATGATTTTATTGGAACTTATAACGTAATGCTTATTGCTGAAAATGTCAACTGTACTGATACGGCTTACGACACACTGATTGTAAAAGAAGGCCTTGATGTGCCTAATGTGATTACTCCAAACGGTGATGGTTATAATGATTATCTCAATATTCGTAACAGCGGAATGCTCAAGTATTCCTTACAGGTGTACAACAGATGGGGTGTTATTATTTTCGAAAGCGACAATCCGCGGATTGTGTGGGATGGCAAAACCACTACAGGTACTGATGCTGTTGAAGGTACTTATTATTATGTTATTTCTGCCCAGTCTGGAACCAAACGATACGATAAAACGGGTGTGGTTACATTGTTAAGGTAGTTTTTTCTTAAAGAGAATTTTGTTGTTATCCTCAATAAACTTTAGAATCTCGGTTTTCCCTATATATTTAACTGCTGATGTTAAAAATATCGGTGGCAGTTCTTCCCATGTCTCAAGCAAATGTTTTTTATAATCATTTATGTTTTTATTCAATATGATCTTGGTAAGTTTATCGGTTTTGGTAAATACAATTGAGAAAGGGAGCTTGTTTATTCCCATCCATTCAATAAATTCAACATCTGCCTTCTGAGGCGGAATTCTTGAATCAATAAGAAAGAAAATATTTAAAAGATTTACTCTTCTGGAGAGGTATTCATAAATCATCTGTTTGAATTTTTTTCTGTCCGGTTTTGAAACTTTAGCAAAACCTATACCCGGCAAGTCAACAAGATACCACTGGTCGTTGATGATAAAATGATTGATACATTGTGTCTTTCCCGGATTGCCTGAAGTTCTCGCGAGTTCCTTTTTCCCCGTAAGCATATTTATCAGGGAAGATTTGCCGACATTGGACCTTCCGATAAATGCATATTCAGGCAAAACAGCATCAGGACATGATTTGTAATCCGTACTGCTGGTGACAAATTCTGCTTTACTGATAAACATAATAATGGAAAGCTATAAAGCTTTGTTATAAGTGGAAAGATGCCTGTCTTTTTTTATTTCGTATATGTCTGCAATATTAACTAAAATGCCTGTTTCCTCAACATCTCCGAACCCTTTATTCAGTGCTGTGCCGAAAGTCTTCATGGTTGGTGAAAGATTCATATATGTATTAACCAGCGGCGGAATATTTTCTCCTAAATTTCTGACATTCTGGGATAATATTTTATAGTCTTCCTTATAATTCCCTCCGGTAAAAATACCGTCTAATTTTTTAAAACATGTTTTAATGTCAAGGGGTTCGAAAGGCTGTACCAGATTTTCATTGTCCGGAAAATATTTACATAGGAAATAAAGAAGCATATCCCTTGCTTCAGGATGAAACTGCGGATACATGGTGACTTTTCCGAAAAGATATTTTATGTCAGGATTATTAATGACAATAGAGCCCAAGCCATCCCATATATTGTCTAAAGCAAACATTCCTTTTTTTGGATCTTTAACAGGCTGATAGTTGGGCTGTACAAAAGACCTCCCAAGTTCAATTGTATAAGGCATATATTCTTTTACAAACCTGTCTGAAAATTTAAACAGTTCGGCTGTGGCTAATCTCAGAATACCATGTTCGTCAACAGGGCATTCATCACATCTGATAAATCTGTAACCTCCTACAATTTCTTTCTCTGTTGGATCCCATACAATAAGTTGTTTATAGGAATTACTCATTATATCAAATTCATCTATATCTATGTCATTTCCTGTACCACCTCCTGCACCTCTGAAAGTAACTTCTCTCAGCCTGCCTATTTCTCTCATTATATTGGGAGAGTTCTGATATGTAATAATGTATACCTTATTATTGCCATTATTGGTATCCCTGACAAACTTATCTTCGGTAAGTTCTTGTTCTATCAGTTTTATATCTACAGGTTCTATTATGTTCTGCATATATCGGTTTTTATTGTTCTAAAGCAGATACGTCTTTTGTTTTAATTTTTCTGCCCATTCAATATCTTTAAATTCCTCGCTTAAACTTTCATAAGAAATGGGCTTGCTGAATTTTATATTTATTATTTTATCTTTCTGTTTAAACATCTCATCAACGAGATAAAACATTTCTATGTTTTGTTTCACCCCTAATAATTTCCTAACGTTTGCTAAATTATAGAAAAAATTTGAATTTCTGCCATTAATATTTGCAAGAATAATATCCCGTTTGTATTTTTTTGCCTGGGTGATAAAACTTTTTTTCCATTCGAGATCTGTTATTTTTCCTGATTGCTTGCGGGAGCAAAGCCCTGCAGGGAAAGTTAGTACAATCTGGTCAGATTTATAAGTTTCATCAATAAGTTTTGAAACATCAATAGTGTTTTTTTTAAATTTATTGACAGGGATAAATAATGGTTTTAAATTTTCAAGGTTCAGCAGTAAATCATTTACAATAAATTTAATGTCTGTTCTTCTTTTTGAAACAACACTCATGAGTGCAAGACCGTCAAGCCCGCCAAGAGGATGATTTGCCGCAACAATATATCTCCCGGTTGCAGGAATATCAAAAACTCTTTCTTCTTTTATAATAACTCCAAAGTGTGCCAATACAGCATTGACAAAGTCAATCCCGTATTTATCCCCGTATTTATATATTATCTCATTTACTCCATCCTGATGTATGACCCTTTTTATATAGTTCAGTAAGAAACCAGGTAAAATCTTAAGCAACCTGGGGTTCTTACTCCTTATCAAATCTTCAAGATTTATAAACTGCTCCTTTTCCATCTGGTTGATAATAGAAATTCTAAAAACAAAAATACTTAAAATTTTCAGGTTTTCATATAGACACCATAAACGCCTTAGTATCAATATTTTATAAATATTTTTTTCAAAAATGAAACTTTTTGTTAAAAAAAGCATAAAAGTTATTAACAAAGTGGTAAAAAGTGGTAAAAAGTGGTATATTTGTTTCACTAAAAAAATCGTCATGTTAAATCTGATCGGTGTATATGAGTGTAAGGTAGATGCGAAAGGAATATTGATGCTTGCCTCAGCATTAAAGAAGCAGTTGTTGTCTGTGCTCAATGACGGATTTATTATCAAGAGAAGTGTGTTTTATAAGTGCCTGGAGCTTTATCCGATGAATGTATGGAACAGCGAAGTCGAAGGGATTAACAGGCTGAACCGCTTTATCAGGAAAAATAATGATTTCATAAGGTTGTTCATGGCAGGTGTTAAAACTGTTGAATTAGACGGCAATGGAAGGCTGCTTATACCAAGGGATTTAATAAAGTTTGCGAAGGTGAAAAAACAGATTGTTCTGGCATCAGCTGTAAACAGGATAGAAATATGGGATAAGAACAATTATGAAAAAGTGCTTAATGACGACAGCATTGACTTTGCAAAACTGGCAGAAGAAGTAATGGGTAAAAACAATCAAAAAGATAATGATGTTATATCATAAACCTGTCCTGTTGAATGAAAGTATAGAAGGGTTAAATATTAAACCAGACGGGATTTATGTCGATATAACTTTTGGCGGCGGCGGGCATTCCAGAGAAATACTCGGAAAATTAAATACAGGCAGGTTGATTGCTTTTGACCGGGATGAGGATGCTTTAGGAAACAACATCAATGATAAAAGGTTCACTCTTATAAATCAAAACTTCAGATATTTAAAAAACTTCCTGAAACTTCACAACGTATCCCTTATTGACGGGCTTATTGCTGACCTCGGAATTTCCTCACACCAGATTGACAATGGTGAAAGGGGGTTTTCAACCAGGACAGACTGCGAACTTGATATGCGGATGGATAAAAAAAGCAAGCTGACGGCAAAGCATATACTTAACAATTCCTCTGAAGAAGAGCTGTATGAAATTTTTCGCAACTATGGTGAAGTGGAAAATGCTTCCAGGCTTTCAGAAACAATTGTGAAAAACCGCAGGCACCGTCAGATAGAAAGAACAAATCAACTGAAAGATATCATAACAGTCTGTACTCCGAAAAGCAGGGAAAATAAGTACTATGCTAAAGTATTTCAGGCATTGAGGATTAAAGTGAACGATGAGCTTGAAAATATAAAAGAGATGCTTGTGCAGACCACAGAGATATTAAAAAGCAAAGGGCGTCTGGTGGTGATCTCTTATCATTCCCTTGAAGACAGGCTTGTCAAAAACTTTATTAAAACAGGAAATTTTGAAGGAGAGATGAAAAAAGACTTGTACGGAAACATCATAAGGCCTTTGATACCGGTGAACAGAAAAGTTATAGTGCCGGCTGAAGAAGAAATATTGAGCAATAACAGGGCAAGAAGCGCAAAATTAAGAATATCGGAAAAAGTCTGATACATTATGTTTAAAAGAGCATTACATAATATATGGATATTAAGAGACTTTGTTTACAGGGTCCTGGACGGAAGTATATTAACAAAACAATTTACTCTCCATCTGTTCCCTTTTATATTTTACCTGACTTTCCTTGCTGTCATTTATATAGCAAACACATATTATGCTGAAAAAACGGTCATGGAAATAGGAGCATTGAAAAATGAACTGAAAGAGCTGAGATATGAACAGATCACCACGAAATCCGATCTGATGAATAAATGCAAGCAGTCAGAAATTGCTGAAAAACTCAATCCATACGGTATTAAAGAATCTGTTGTTCCTCCAAATAAAATTTTTGTTAAACAAAATCAGGAAAAATAATAATGAAAGATATTAAAAAGAACATCCTTTTAAGAGTTTACCTTATATATGGCTTGTTCTTTTTATCTACTATGGGAATCATAGCAAGGGTATTGTACATACAATTCGCAGAAGGGGACAAACTGAAAATTGAACAGAAGGAAACAAATCTGAAATATATTAACATTGAAGAAAACAGGGGGAACATATATTCTGATGACGGAAACAGTTTGCTGGCAACTTCACTCCCTACTTTTGAAGTAAGGATGGATGCTTCTTCAGCCATTATAAGCCATAAGCTTTTTTACAATTCTGTTGACTCCCTGGCTTATTGTTTATCCGAACTGTTTCATGACAGGTCACAAAAAGAGTACAGAAATTATTTAATTAATGCCAGAAAAAAAGGCGACAGGTTCTGCAAGATAAAAAGCAATGTGAAATACGACGAACTTAAGAAACTCAGGAAATTCCCGATTTTCAGGTTGGGTAAATATAAAGGAGGATTGATTGTTTTTCAGAAAGATATAAGAAAACTCCCTTTTGACATGCTGGCAATAAGAACTATTGGTTATGCCCGTGAAGGCATTAAACCTGTGGGAATAGAAGGGGCATATAAAAATTACCTTAAAGGGACAAAGGGGAAAAGACTGATGAAAAAAATCTCCGGTAATGTATGGGTTCCCGTTAATTATGAAAATGAACTTGACCCGAAGAATGGCAATGATATAATAACAACTATAGATATAAATATTCAGGATGTTGCTGAAAGCGCCCTGATGACACAGTTGCAGAAACATAATGCCGACCACGGATGTGTTATATTGATGGAGGTGGAAACAGGCCAGATAAAAGCAATTGCCAACCTGAAGAAATGTGCAGACAACCTTTACAGGGAGATATATAATTATGCAATAGGCGAATGTATAGAACCTGGCTCCACATTTAAACTTGCTTCACTGATTGTCGGCATGGACCAGGGTATTTTAGACACCAGCAGCATTGTTGACACGGAAAACGGCACAACAGAATTTTTTAATCAGAAAATGACTGACTCACATGAAGGCGGTTACGGGAAAATATCTTTAAAACATGCTTTTGAAGTGTCTTCCAACGTCGGCATCTCAAAATCTGTTTACAGGGCTTTCTGTAAAAATCCGGATAAATTTATAAATGGCCTCTATGACATGGGTCTGAATAAAAAATTAGGTATTGAAATTTCAGGAGAAGGGCAGCCCGGCATAAAAAATACTCATGATATAAGATGGTCGGGAGTATCACTGCCGTGGATGTCGATAGGGTATGAACTGACAATGACTCCTATACAGATACTGACATTTTACAATGCTGTTGCAAACGACGGCGTGATGGTAAAGCCTCTTTTTGTAAAGCAGATAGTAAATACCGGTAAAACAATAAGAACGTTTGAGCCTGTCATTATCAATAAAGCTATATGTTCAGAAGCAACTATCGGAAAAGCAAAAAAAATGCTTGAAGGTGTTGTGGAAAACGGTACGGCAAAAAGTATTTTCAGTAATTCCATCTATAAAGTTGCAGGTAAAACGGGTACTGCCATTATAACTGACAAAGATTTTAAAGTCAATAAAATTTATAATGCTTCATTTGTGGGTTATTTCCCTGCTGATAATCCCAAATTCTCATGCATTGTTGTCATAAATAATCCTTCAGAAGGGGAAATATACGGAAGTACTGTGGCCGCACCTGTATTTAAAGAAATAGCCGACAAAGTATATGCCACAAGGCTTGAGATTCCAAATATTCTGAAAGATACTTTAAGGAATATACTTCCACCCATGGCTTTGATAAGCAATACTGACGACCTTTTTTCCATTTATAAAACTCTCAGTATTTACCAGATAAACAATGCAAAATCAGAATGGGCCTCTGCTTTGGTAAAAAACAATCATGTGGAGATAAATAATAAAAATTTCAACAGCGGTATTGTCCCGAATGTCATAGGGATGAAAGCAAGGGATGCCATATATATATTGGAAAATATGGGGTTAAATGTAAGGATGAAAGGAAAAGGAACAGTAAAAGGACAATCAATAAAGCAAGGCAGTAAAGCAGTAAAAGGGGAAGAAATAGTTTTGAATTTTTCCTGAAAAATATTGAAAATATAAAATGAAATTGTTAAAAGAAATATTATACAAGGCCGGGATCACAGAAGTAAGCGGTTCAACGGATTTAGAAATCAAAACCATTTCTTTTGACTCAAGGCAAAAAGGGCAGGATATTCTTTTTATTGCTGTCAGAGGTACAAATACTGACGGGCATAATTTTATTGATAATGCAATAGGTAATGGTGCTGTGGCAATAGTTTGTGAGAATATCCCGTCAAATGCAAACAGGAATATTACTTATATAAAAGTTTCCGACAGTGCATATGCTTTAGGTGTCATTGCATCAAACTTTTTTAATAATCCGTCTTGTGAGCTAAAACTGGTAGGGGTTACAGGAACTAATGGAAAAACAACAACAGTAACTCTCCTTCATGACCTGTTCCTTTCTTTCGGATACGGAAGCGGCCTTATATCTACGATAAAAAATAAGATCAATGGCAGCGAAATAAAATCAACCCATACAACCCCTGACCCGCTCCAGTTAAATGCTCTTTTAAGAAAAATGGTTGATGAAGGATGCGGATATTGCTTCATGGAAGTAAGCTCCCACTCTGTAACCCAGCAAAGAATAGCCGGGCTTGAATTTGCAGGAGGCATATTTACCAATATAACTCACGATCATATAGACTATCACAAAACTTTTGAAGAATATCTGAAAGCAAAGAAGACCTTTTTTGACAGCCTTCCCTCCAATGCATTTGCTTTGTCAAATACAGATGATAAAAACGGAATGTATGTCCTGCAGAATACTAAAGCACTTAAAAGGACATACAGTTTGAACAATACTGCTGATTTTAAAGCGAGGATCATAGAAAACATCATATCAGGATTGCATCTTAACATTGACGGCTATGATATATGGTTCAACCTGGTCGGAAAATTCAATGCATACAATTTGTTAGCTGCATATGGCGCAGCAGTATTACTTAACGGGGAAAAAACAAACATCCTTGCAAATCTGAGCATTCTCAAGTCTGTTGAAGGCAGGTTTGATTACATAAAAACTCCGGATAACATCATGGCAATAGTTGATTACGCGCATACTCCCGATGCACTTAAAAATGTGCTGAATACAATATCCGAAATCAGGACAGGTAACGAAAAGCTCATAACTGTATTTGGTTGCGGAGGGGACAGAGACAGAACCAAGCGGCCTGTAATGACAAAAATTGCCTGCGATATGAGTGATAAGATAATCATCACCTCTGATAATCCCCGCTCTGAAGACCCTGAAAGTATAATAGAAGAGATGAAAAAAGGCATTGAGCCTGTTCATTATAAAAAAGTGTTATCAATTACAAAAAGGGAGGAAGCGATAAAAACAGCCTGTTCTCTTGCGGCCCCTGGAGATATTATTCTCATTGCAGGTAAAGGACATGAAAAATATCAGGAAATAAAAGGACAGAAATTTCCATTTGATGACAAAGAGATTATTAAAAATATATTGTTAAATAAAAACATCTGTTAATTATGTTTTATTACTTGTTTAAATATTTGGATAAAGTATACGATTTCCCTGGAGCAGGGGTGTTTCAGTACATTTCTTTCAGGGCTGCACTGGCAATAATAACATCTTTGATCATAACGATGTTATTCGGGAAAAGGTTAATCAATTTTTTAAAGAAAAAACAAATAGGTGAAACAATAAGAGATTTAGGACTTGAAGGAGAAAAACAGAAACAAGGCACCCCTACAATGGGAGGTTTAATAATACTTGGTGCAATACTTATACCTACACTTCTGTTTGCCAAACTTGACAATATATACATCATCCTGATATTAATATCAACCGTATGGCTTGGATTTATGGGCTTTATAGATGATTATATCAAAGTGTTTAAAAAACATAAGGAAGGGCTTAAAGGTAAATTTAAAGTACTGGGGCAAATAGGTATTGGCTTGATTGTCGGAACAACTATGTATTTTAATAAGGATGTTGTTATAAAAGAGAAGACCAAACAAACACATATTATTACCACTGAAAATACTTTAAGGGTTGATAATTATGAAAAATTACATGCTTACTTTTCAGATAAATCGGTAAAGTCAACAAAGACAACAATACCGTTTGTTAAGAATAACGAATTTGATTATTCTGTTTTATTAGCATGGCTGGGTAAAGGCTATAAAAAATGGACATTCCTGTTATTTATACCTATAGTCATATTTATTGTTGTTGCCGTATCTAATGGGGCAAATATGACTGATGGCCTTGATGGTTTGGCGACCAGTTCTTCGGCAATAATAGGTTTAACACTTGGAATATTTGCTTATGTGTCAGGTAACACAATATTTGCCAATTACCTTAACATAATGTATATACCTAATACAGGCGAATTGACCATATATATAGCTGCTTTTGTCGGTGCCTGTATAGGATTTTTGTGGTATAACTCTTACCCTGCTCAGGTATTTATGGGCGATACAGGAAGTCTTGCATTAGGCGGGATTATTGCTGTTTTTGCTGTAATAGTAAGAAAGGAACTGTTAATACCTGTTTTCTGCGGCATATTCCTGATAGAAAATATGTCTGTAATGATGCAGGTTATTTATTATAAATATACGAAAAAAAGATTCGGAGCGGGCAGGAGGATTTTCAGGATGGCCCCTATACATCATCATTATCAGAAAATAGGTTTACATGAAGCTAAAATAGTAGTAAGATTTTTTATTGTGGGAATAATTCTCGCATTATTATCAGTGATAACATTAAAATTAAGATAAAAACTAAAAAATTAAAAAAATGACATTAGAAAGTTTATCATTACAGGGAAGAAGCAACATTTTTAATTCAATGGCTGCGACTATAGGTATAAAAGTCTTTGACATGAGAAAAGACTTTGTTAAAGAAAGCCTTTGTAATTTTCAAAACATTGAACACCGCATTGAATCTGTGGGTAACATTCACGGCATAGAGTTTATTAATGATTCCAAAGCAACAAACATCAATTCAACATGGTATACTCTGGAATGCATGACAAAACCTGTGATCTGGATAGTAAGCGGCGTCAACCAGAAGAAAATATATGTTCCGCTTCTGAATATTGCCCGGGAAAAAGTAAAAGCCATTATCTGCCTGGGAAAAAACAATATGGAATTGTATTACACATTCAAAAACCATGTGAAAACAATCATCGAAGCAGGCAATATGTCAGATGCTGTTACATCTGCTTATTATCAGGGCAAACCCGGTGATGCGGTTGTGTTGTCCCCTGCAAGCCCGAGTTTTGACTTATATAAAAATTTTGAAGACAGGGGAAGGCAATTCAGGCAGGTAGTAAAAGAACTGTAAAATTTATGCTGAAAATATTAAACAGTTTCAAGGGGGATAAAGTTATCTGGATAGTGGTTCTGATACTGTCTATATTTTCCATTCTGGCAGTTTACAGTTCTACCTGTACTTTGGCTTACAAATATCAGTATGGAAACACAGAATATTACCTCTTAAAACATTTTATCATATTGGTTTTCGGGTTAATACTTATGTATGGCACACACCTGATCAGGTATACATATTTTTCCAAGATTTCAAAAATTGCACTGATAATTTCTATGCTTCTTCTTCTATTAACGATCTTCACAGGAAAAAATCTCAATGAGGCAAGCCGCTGGCTGACACTGCCGGGAACAAGCATGACTTTTCAGAGTTCTGATATTGCAAAACTTGCATTGATCATGTACCTGGCCCGTACACTGTCAAAAAAACAGGATGAGATGAAAGATTTCAAGTCTGCATTTTTTCCGGTAATGTTGCCGGTAATAGCAGTATGCGGACTTATTCTCCCTGCAAATTTTTCAACTGCTGCAGTGTTGTTTGTAAACTGTGTAATTTTAATGTTTATCGGCAGAATAAAATTAAAATATATTTTTTCCCTGCTTGGCATAGGTGTAGTTGCCTTATCAATATTTCTTTTAATATTATTTAGCCTTCCTGAAAACAGCCAGGGGCGTTTAATGACATGGAAAAATCGTATAGAAAACTTTAATAATCCTGATGAGGAAAATAGCTATCAGGTTAAACAGGCAAAAATAGCCATTGCTACAGGAGGCGTAATCGGGAAATTTCCTGGAAACAGCACACAAAGAAATTTCATACCACATCCTTACTCCGACTTTATCTATGCTATTATAATAGAGGAATACGGAATAGTAGGGGGAATAGTAATATTGTTATTGTACTTGATATTACTTTTCAGGGCTGTAAAAATATCTACAAGGATACCGAGGAACTTCGGGATATTTCTTGCAATGGGCTGTTGTTTCGAGCTTGTATTCCAGGCAATGGTTAACATGGGGGTGGCAGTAAATCTTCTTCCTGTTACAGGGCAGCCTCTGCCTCTGATAAGCATGGGTGGGACATCCTTATTGTTTACAAGCATAAGCGTAGGTATAATACTAAGTGTCAGCAGAGAAACTGTAGAAAAAGATAAATCAGAAGAAAAAGAAATTTCAGAAACAGATGAACTTGCAACAGCATAAAATAAAAATAATTATAAGCGGAGGGGGAACTGGAGGACATGTATTTCCGGCTATAGCCATTGCCAATGCCCTGAGAAAAAAACTGAATGATGTGGATATTCTGTTTGTCGGTGCGAAAGGCAAACTTGAAATGGAAAAAATACCGGCAGCAGGCTATGTCATCAAGGGCTTGTGGATAAGCGGATTTCAGCGTAAATTAACATTGAAAAACCTTATGTTCCCTGTAAAACTTATATACAGTATGATTAAAGCGAGGAACATAATAAATAAATTCAAACCGGATGTGATTGTTGGAGTGGGAGGCTATGCCAGCGGCCCTATATTAAAAATAGCTTCAGGGAAAAAAATCCCTGCACTCATACAGGAACAGAATTCATTTCCGGGAATAACAAACAGGTTGCTTGCAAATCATGTAAACAAGATATGTGTGGCTTATGAGGGTATGGACAAATTTTTTCCGAAAGATAAAATAATTGTTACAGGTAATCCCGTGAGACAGGATATAACGGACCTGCAAAACAAAGAAGGAGAAGCTTTTGAATATTTCGGGCTGCAGAAGGGGATTAAAACATTGCTGGTGGTCGGCGGCAGCCTGGGCGCAAGGACGATAAATGAATCTATATATAACAATCTGAAACTGCTTGCTGATAATAATATCCAGATATTATGGCAAACGGGGAAATCATATTTTCCGGCAGCAAAAACAATTGCAGAAAACAAAAATGTCAAAGTGTTTGAATTTATCAACCGCATGGACTATGCTTATGCGGTGGCAGATTTTGTAGTATCAAGGGCAGGAGCTATTGCTATCTCGGAATTATGCATTGTAGGTAAACCGACTATTTTTATACCTTCTCCGAATGTTGCGGAAGACCATCAGACTAAAAATGCACTGGCACTGGTAAATAAAAATGCCGCTATTATGATAAAAGACAGTGAATCGCAGGAGAAACTGGGAAAGGCAATAATTGAATTTTCAGAAAATACGGAGCTGCAGGAATTGCTGAGAAATAATATAACAGCATTGGCATATAAAAACTCTGCAGATATTATTGCAGATGAAATAATCAAATTAATAAAACAGGAATAAATTGGACTTAAATAATCTGCATAGAATTTATCTTATCGGCATCGGAGGCATAGGAATGAGTGCTTTGGCCAGATATTTCAATGCTAAAGGGGTATCTGTTCACGGATATGACAAAACACCGACAAAATTAACACAGCAGCTTATTGATGAAGGCATGGACATTCACTTTGAAGAAAATATAAAACTCATTCCGGATGATATAGACCTTGTGATTTATACTCCTGCAATACCTGCATCTAACAAAGAATACAGATATTTTATCGAAAATAAATTCAATATTAAAAAACGTTCTGAAATACTTGGATTGCTGACAAATGACATATATACCTTTGCAATTGCAGGGACACACGGAAAAACAAGCATAACTTCATTGATCGCTCATATATTACATGAAAACAATGTAAACGTAACGGCATTTTTCGGAGGTATATCAAAAAATTATAATTCAAATTTGATATTATCGGAAAAAACAGATGTGTTTGTAGTTGAAGCTGATGAATACGACAGGTCTTTCCTGACACTGCATCCCGATATTGCAGTTATTTCAGCTATTGACGCAGATCATCTTGATATATATAATACAAAGAACAAACTGGAAGAATCTTATTACCTGTTTGCAGAGCAGATTAAAGATAACGGAAAACTGATCATTAAGAAAAATATCCCGTTACCTGTAAAATTTTATAATAAAAGAACCCAATATTCTTTAAATAAAGGGGGGAATGCATATGCCTCAAATATCAGAAAAAATAACGGTGAAACGATATTTGATATAGTTTGTAATAAAA
>CAZSJF010000022.1:0-15891 GCA_964606705.1 uncultured Bacteroidales bacterium | reverse complement strand
GGCATGTACGGAGCAGCCGTACATAAAGCAGTTTATGATGCAAAAGAAAAAGAAACAGGGATAACAATTCATTATGTTAATGAAAAGTATGATGAAGGAGAAATTATTTTTCAGGCAAAATGCAGAATTTCTGAAACAGACACTCCTGAATCAATAGCGGAAAAAGTGCATGAACTGGAATATAAATTCTTTCCGAAAATTATTGAAGAAACTGTTTTAAAGATTTGATTTTTTCTGCCAATATTTTATTTTTCATCAATTTCATTATTCCTTTTTTGCTCTAATTGTTTTGCATTTTGTCTTGTTACAACTTTTTTCCCAGTTTTTTCTTCTATTTTTCTTCTTGTATTTCCAACTATTTTGCCGCCTTGTTTCGCAATTTTGCGGCTATCTTTAAAAGTTTTTGGTTTTTTTTCTTTTGAAATTTCCGTTGTTGTGGCTTCGGCAAGCATATTCAGCACCAGTTCCAGATTAGTCATATGATCACGCAGATTTTCTTTTTTCAGGTCTTTAAATGCTTTGTATTTCTTAGTGGTAAATCCACTCCATGCTTTTGTGATTTCATCAGTAAGTATGGCATATTCCTGTCCTTTTTGTACGCCTCTGTTTTCCCATTCATCGGTAAGTTCCTTACGTACCTCAATACTTTTAAGACGCTGGTTTATCCAATTTTTAGAATATCCTTTGCGTAAATAGGTTTCCATAAGGCGGTCAATACCAATTTCAGGGTCTTCTATCTCATCAATCCTTTCACGGCCAACTTTTGCCAGCCATAATTTAAAAGGTTCTGCTTTGGGCGATGGAATAGATTGAATCAAACGAAATAGTGTTTCTGTATCAGCAACATCTGTTAAATACATTTTGCCATCATTAGATATCATTTTCAGTTGACTACAATTTGTAGCCAACTCACTACCTTCCGCTTTCAGTCGTGTTTTTAACACACTCCAGTATTTCCGTGGATTAGGACTGTCAGTCAGCACCCCTACAACATCAACAATGGAAAAATACCATTTTTCCTGTTCTTCGTCCCAGAGAGTACGAATTTTCCTGTCGTTGAACAATTGTATTTTATTTGATTTATCCATGATTTTTAAAGCTAAATTTTTGTATTGTTATTTTTTGCGAAGTTACAAAAAGTGCATGAGTTGGAATATAAATTCTTTCCGAAAATTATTGAAGAAATTATTTTAAAAGGATAATTCTTGTTTATGGCAGTTACAAACTGCCTTTTATTCTGTGCGGTAGTTATTTTATTAGTTTAAATGAATTTAACATTTTCTCAAATATATAATAGTCTTTTTGATATTGTTCTTTACTTATAGATATAAAATGGAATCTAAAAAATTTATTCTGATAAACAAATTCTATTCCACAACTAGCCCAACAACCTTTTCCTCTCCACACCATTAAAACTTTTCCACCAATTGTATCAGTTGATACCTGTTTTAACCGATCATGTTTAACTTTCTCTGGAATATCACCAACATTAATCCAATCAATAATTGTATTTACATTTAATATTGTGTCACAAAGTTTACATATTGCTTTATGAAAATTTGCATTAATAATTTCTATCATGAAAGATGTTCCATTCTCTGTCAAAGGACCACCTCCAGCAAGTATAACATTTTCTTTTTTATTTTCAATTTTAATGTATTCTAAGTATAGAGTATCTGAACTTTTAGGTCTATACTGTTTTTTTATAAACCAATCCGTCGGATATGAGATGGAATATCCTAATTCAAAATTTATAAATGTACTATCGTTATCTATAGAATTTATTGCTTCCTGTCCAAAACAAAAATTGTAATAAATAAAAATGATTGATGATATAAATAATTTTATCCTCATTCTAAAAGTAATTACGTATAACTTATTTATAACACTACAAAAATAAAAATCCATAATTTGCCGGTTTTCTATCTTTCTGTTCGCGCTCGCTTTCAGACAAGTGCTATAAAAATTTTACTCCACAGACTGAAATCCGCGGAAACAGAGGTTATCACTTAACAAATTTCAGAGCCTCATCAACAGCATCAAGTGTCGGCTTAATGGATATTTTGTTGCCTACTGCCTTTTCCATCCACAACTGAGGAACAATACTTCCGTTAACTAATATCCTTTGTAATTCATCTGCAAAATTCTTCCCTTCAAGGTCTTTCTCTATCTGGAATTCTATTAAATGCCCTACGGGATAAGCAGAGAGGTAAAGCGGATCATTGATCATGTGCGAATATATTGCAAGTATAGGCTGGTCTTTTACTCCGAAAACATCTGCGTAATATTTGTTCCATACATCTTTTGAAATATTTATTACAGCTTCTTTTAACTGTGCTGCTGTTGCATCGGGATGTTCGTAAAGCCATTTCCAAGTGTTCATGTCAACAAGCGACACACCCATGATCTCATAAGCTGACCATAAGTTATCCAGAGCCATATAATGTTCTTTAAGAGGATCGTTATCTTTAATCCCGAGTAATTCAAGGTCTCTCTTCTGGAATATGAATGCAACAGCTTCGGTAAAGGCAGTGTTTGGCACACCTCTGAGCATGTAATAATCAATATCCTGAAGGGTTATGGTTTGTTCAACATTATGCCCTAATTCATGTATGGCTATGTTGTATCCTTTATAGTTCATACCTTTCTCACCTATACGTGTTCTAAGGTGAGCATTATCAGATTTCATTTCAGACGGCCATGCATGCCCTGAACCTCTTGCCGGATCAACAGAAATTTTTGAAGCGATGAACTGAGCCTTGTCAGGTTTAAAGCCAAGCTTCATAAGTATATCAGGTATATCCTTTTCAAAAGCGTCTTTGGAAGGGTATTTTTCCGATACAATCTTATCCAGTTCTTCTCCTGATATGCTGCTTCTCGGCTTAAATCCATCATACCATATGTCAAAAGGTTCAAGTTTTCTTCCCTGTCTTTGACTGATCAATTTCCCGACACTTTTTACCTGCGGGGAAGAAATAAAATCAATAAAGAGTTTTTCAATTTCCTCCTGTGATATTTCCATTCCATCTTCAAAATGCCTTTTAATATAATCAGGAGCTTGGGGATTGTATTTGTCAATCTCTTTCATGACAAGGAAATTATCCAGTAAACGCTGGTATCTTGTATCAGGCTCGGGTTTGAAATTCACTTCTTTATTGTCTTTAAACAACTTGTTTTGTGCAGGATTCCATATATATTCGTTACTGTTTATCACGTTTTCGGGTATTTCCTGTGTGATTATCCTTGTCATCACCTCATAAATCATCTTTTGTTTTGTCAGGCCGTTCGCCTTGTCATTATAATCTGATTTGAGTTCATCTCTCAGGTTCCAGTGGGAAAGTAGTTTCATGTCCAGAGGAAAATATTTTTTACCGTTATCATCAATAAGGTTGCCCATAAAAATATTGTATTCAGAAATATAAGCTTCTGCTTTTGTCGCAACTTCAGATTGCTTTTTAATCAGTTCTGCAGGCACTCTTGAATTGTACAGGTCGCCCATCCTTGCATACGCCCATTGCTTTCTTGTCCAGCTATTGCCAAGTTCTGATTTTTCCTTAAGGGAATAAAAAGGAAAATTTAATATTACCAGGAATGCCGTTTTATTTTCAAAGAAGTCTTCTGTCAGGTGTGAAGAAGGGGAGTAGCTGCCAAAGAGCATGTCAACAGAATTTTCTTCCCACGTATTAACATCAAGCGGTGCTTTAAGTTCCAGATACATTTTATTGAATCCCCCGAAAAGAATTTCATAGTTTCTTGAAAGCCTTTCAAAGGTCTTGTCCAGTTCTTCAGGCGAAGCTATGAAGTTTTCTATACAGAATTTTTTGAAATCATCTTTTGTCCCGTCTGTTTCTCTCCATAATGATGCAACCTGATTCACACCTTTTTCTATACGCAGCTTCTGGCTTTCGCCATATTTGCCTATCAATGTGTCTATAACATTTTCAACAACTTTTTTCTCAATATAATTGACAGCACCGTTGCCCTGCTGCCTGTTCCTGCAGCTGCTTAACGCCAAGATAATAGCGATAGCAATAATCATATACTTTTTCATAAGCTTTGTTTTTAGGTTATTAAAATTAAGACCGTAAATATACTCCGGCTGTTTGAATCTGCAAAAAAAATTAATGCCAGTTTAAAACCGGCATTAATACTACTTATTTTAATCAGATTTCTCCTTAATCTTCCGCTACAATCTTGGCACAAATGAATTCCCTGTTCATCTTTGCAATATTGGAAATTGTTATTCCTTTGGGGCATTCGGCTTCGCAGGCTTCAGTGTTGGAGCAGTTGCCGAATCCGAGTTCATCCATTTTTGCAACCATCTTCCTCACTCTTTCTTTAGCTTCCACTTTTCCCTGCGGCAGGATAGCAAACTGTGTTACCTTGGCACCGACAAACAACATTGCAGAAGAGTTGGGGCAGGCAGCAACGCACGCACCGCAGCCCACACAGACAGCAGAGTTGAATGCTTTATCGGCAGTTTCTTTTTTAACAAGTATGCTGTTGGCATCAGGTGCAGAGCCTGTATCAACGGAGATGAAACCTCCTGCATCCATGATCTTGTCGAGTGCAGTCCTGTCAACCATAAGGTCTTTGATTACAGGAAAAGCTTTTGCACGCCATGGTTCCACAACAATGGTATCGCCATCTTTAAAAGCTTTCATGTTAAACTCACAGGTAGTAACCTTGTCTTTAGGGCCGTGAGGCCTTCCGTTTATATATAATCCGCAGCTTCCGCAGATACCTTCCCTGCAGTCGTGCTCAAAAACCACAGGCTCGCCGCCTTCTTTTATAAGCTTCTGATTCAGAAAGTCGAGCATTTCAAGGAAGGTCATTTCACCGGGCACTTCGTTTAATTTATAAGTAACGAACTTTCCTTTTGACTTGGAATTTGCCTGTCGCCAGATTTTCAGAGTGATTTTCATTTTTTTAAATTTTATTGTTTATTGGTAATTGATAACTGTTCATTGTTATTTATAACTCCTTGTCTTTAGTTCAACATTTTCAAATTTCAGCATTTCCTTGTGCAGTTCGGGAGGATTTTCTCCTTTATATTCCCATGCTGCAACATACATATATTCCTCGTCATTTCTCCTGGCTTCGCCGTCTTCGGTCCGGTATTCTTCCCTGAAATGTGCACCGCAGGATTCTTTTCTGTTAAGAGCGTCATATATCAGCAGTTTTCCCATTTCAAGAAAATCTGCAACTCTGAATGCTTTTTCCAGTTCCTGGTTAAGTTCGTCTGTTTTGCCTGCGACTTTAACATTTTTCCAGAACTCTTCCCTTATTTCGTCAACAAGTTTCAGGGCTTTTTTAAGGCCTTCCTCGTTTCTTGCCATACCACAGTAATCCCACATAATTTTCCCAAAACGTTTGTGGAATGAAGCAGGTGTTTCGTTTCCATTTATTGATAACAACTTTTGAATTTTATCCTTCGCTTCCTTTTCAGCCTGTTCAAATTCAGGTGTGTTTGTCGGTATCCTCGGTGTCCTTATATCTCCGGCAAGATAATCTCCGATAGTGTTGGGGATGATGAAATAGCCGTCGCCTGCACCCTGCATGAGAGAACTTGCACCAAGGCGGTTGGCACCATGGTCGGAGAAGTTGGCTTCGCCGATAGCATATAATCCCGGTATTGTTGTCATCAGGTTGTAGTCAACCCAGAGGCCGCCCATTGTATAATGCCCTGCAGGATAGATGCGCATAGGAGTTTCATAAGGATTTTCCCCTACTATTTTTTCATAAAGGTCAAAAAGGTTGCCATATTTATTCTCAATAGATTTTTTTCCCTGTTCCTTAATCGCATCCCTGAAATCGAGATAAACGGATAATCCAGTATCACCTACACCGTAGCCGGCATCACACCTTTCTTTTGCAGCACGTGAAGCAACGTCTCTGGGAACAAGATTTCCGAATGTGGGGTATCTTCTTTCGAGGTAATAATCCCTGTCTTCTTCGGGAATATCATTAGGTTTTCGTTTATCTTTTTTTTCTTTAGGAACCCATACTCTTCCGTCATTTCTGAGAGATTCTGACATGAGGGTAAGTTTGCTCTGATAATCATTAAGCTGCGGTATGCATGAAGGGTGTATCTGTATAAAACTCGGATTGGCAAATGCAGCTCCTTTTTTATAAGCAAGCCATGCAGCAGAACCGCTTGAGTTAACGGCAAGTGTTGACATATTATATATAGTGCCATATCCGCCTGTAGCAAAGACCACAGCATGAGCCGAATGCCTTTCTATTTCGCCTGTAACAAGGTTACGTGTGATAATGCCCCTTGCTTTACCGTCAATAAGAACAAGTTCGAGCATCTGCTGCCTCGGGAACATTTTTACTCTTCCTGTTGCTATTTGTCTTTTCAGCCCGGAATAACCGCCAAGCAATATCTGCTGACCTGTCTGGCCGGAAGCATAAAATGTCCTTGACACCTGCACACCACCGAATGAGCGTGTGGTAAGTTCCCCGCTGTATTCCCTTGCAAACGGCACACCCTGTGCTGTAAGCTGGTCAATAATTGCATTGCTGACCTCAGCGGCGCGGTATACATTAGCTTCTCTTGCCCTGTAGTCGCCCCCCTTGATCATATCGTAAAAAAGGCGGTAAACGCTGTCGCCGTCATTCCTGTAATTTTTTGCGGCATTTATGCCTCCCTGTGCAGCCACGGAATGTGCCCTGCGGGGAGAGTCCTGATAACAGAAAACTTTTACATTATATCCCAGTTCGCCAAAGCAGGCAGCAGCAGGAGCGCCGGAAACACCTGTTCCGACAACGATAATGTCAAGTTTCCTTTTGTTGGCAGGGTTGACAAGTTTCATTGTAGCTTTATGCTTTGACCATTTCTCTGCCAAAGGCCCTTCAGGAATTTTTGCATCTAATTTTATCATAGTTTTATTGTGTTAAATCAGATTAATAAATGAATAAGAAATATAAAGGTATTATGGCAAAACCGGCAGCAATAATGACAGAATATATCGTGCTGATGATTTTAACCGCAGGAGTATATCTGGAGTGGTTCAGCCCGAGTGTCTGGAATCCGGATTGTATGGCATGATTAAGATGGAACCCTAACAAAAGAAAACATACAAGGTAAATTATGGAATACACTTTGTTGCTGAATAATGCTATTGCCATATTATAAAAATCCTCAGGATGACTGGCAACATCAGGCATGGGGACTAATCCTTTTTTGACAAAATAGAAATTCATAAAGTGAATAATTAAAAATATGACTATTACAGCACCTGTATATATCATATATCTGGAAAAAAATGATGTTTCTGTTCTGCTTACTTTACGATATCCTACAGGGCGTGCCATAAAATTCTGGACAAACAGAATTATTCCCATAATTATATGAATAGCAAATCCTCCGAAAAGTACATATTCAAAAATTTTAATAAAAAGGCTTTCATCCATAAACTCACAAGCTTTAGAATACATCTCCCCGTTGTCATTTGCAAGCAATAAAAGATTTATTGACAAATGTAACACAAGGAATGTTGCTAAAAATAATCCTGCAATTCCCATCACAACCTTTTTGGTTATTGATGACCAGACTAAAAAAGAATTATTCATAATGTTTCAATTTTTTTCAAAAAATAATTCAATAATATTTATGTAAATCTTAATAAAATACTTTATTTTGTGTAGATAAAAAGATTATTCGTGGCAAAAGTATATGTAACAATTTTTTTCTCAAAGAAAAATTTAATATAAATTTATTAACCATGCGGTATACACCAATAAATAAGGGGCTTTTCGTAAAAACCAGGGCTAAGCTGTTGAAAAAAGTCAAACCAGATTCTTTAGTCATTATTCACTCAAATGATGAAGTGTATCGTAATGGAAATCAATGCTATCCCTTCCGCCAGAACTCAGATTTATTTTATTTATCAGGCTTTGAACAAAGCAAAACAATTTTATGTTTTTATAAGAGTAACACTGAAGAAAATCACAGAGAAATTGCTTTCATCAATAAATCAAACGAGCATAATGAAATATGGCACGGGCATAAGTATAACTCTGAAGAAGCTGAAAAAATATCAGGAATAAAAGAAATAAAATGGCTAGATGAGTTTGATACAGTGTTTAAAGATATATCAGGCAAAGCGGAAAACTTATATTTTAACACTAATGAAAATCTTAAATCTGCAATATATGATTCTACTGTTGACGGAGCATTTTTCAGAAAAGTTAAAGAAGAATATCCTGATAAAAAAACCGAAGATATAATACCTGTTTTAACTGAACTGCGCCTGACAAAAGAGCCTGAAGAAATTGAACTGATAAAAAAAGGCTGTGACATCACAGATAAGGCATTCCGCCGGGTGCTTAAATTCGTAAAGCCGGAATTAATGGAATATGAAATAGAGGCAGAGATAACACATGAGTTTATCAGTAATGGTGCTAACGGACATGCATATCCTCCTATTATTGCATCCGGGAAAAATGCCTGTGTACTGCATTATGAAAATAACGACTGCAGGTGCAAAAGCGGCGACCTCCTGCTTATGGATTTTGGTGCTGAGTATGCAAACTACACCAGCGACCTGTCGCGCACTGTACCTGTAAACGGCAGATTCACCAAAAGGCAACGTGAGTGTTATGAAGCCGTATTAAGAGTCTTTAAACACGCCAGGAGCATGATGCTCCCCGGTAAAACCATTGATGACATAAATAAAAAAGTATATAAGCTCATAGAAGCGGAAATGATAACCCTCGGATTGTTTACAGCGGAAGATGTAAAAAACCAGCAGGCGGAAAAACCGATGTACTTCAGATATTTCATGCACGGAACATCGCATTTCATAGGCCTTGACGTTCATGACGTGGGGACAAAACAACATGTACTTCAAGAAGGAATGATTTTGAGCTGTGAGCCCGGATTATATATAAAAGAAGAAAATATCGGTATAAGGATAGAGAATGATATATTGGTAACATCAAAAGGGCATGTTGACCTCATGGAAAATATTCCTGTTGAGGCTGATGAAATAGAGAAATTAATGTCAGACAGATAATATCATTTAATTACTTTGTCAATTCCTTCTCAATTTCTTCGAGTGTTTTATTTTTTGTTTCAGGAATATATTTATAAACGAAATAAAACATAACTATACAGAAAAACAGGAATATTCCGAAAGAAAACCCTCCAAGTGCTTCAAAAATATAGGGAAATGTAAATGTTAAAATAAAATTTGCAGCCCATAATAAAAGGACCGCAAACGAAACGCCTATATTTCTTATCTTATTCGGTAATATCTCCGAAACAACCACCCACATAACCGGTCCGATTGAACTTGCAAAAGATGCAATAAAACCAAGGATACAGGCTAAAATGAGATATGGGGATAAATTCATATAAAAAGAAAAATTTAATAATCCCAGCGATATTCCCATTCCTGTAACACCTATGAGCATTAATAATCTTCTGCCCACCTTATCAACAAGTGCAATGGCAACGACAGTAAACAAAAAATTTACCGTACCTATAACAACTGTCTGCAATAATGCTGAACCCGTTGACAACCCGGCTTTTAAAAAGATCGCCGGCGCATAATATATAACTGAATTTATTCCCGTGATTTGTTGTAAAACTGCAAGTATTATTGCAATGATTGCTATCTTCCTGAAACGCTTGCTGAATAAATCTTTCAGCGTTCCTTTTTCTTTATCCGAATTAATACTGTCAGAAATTTCATTAAGTACCCTGTTTGAAGAATCTATATCAGAATTTATTTTTACCAGTATTTTCAGGGCTTTTTCTTTCATATTTTTTATAACAAGCCAACGGGGACTTTCAGGAACAAAAAACATAGATACGAGAAACAGAAATGCCGGGATGCTCATCACTCCTACCATCCATCGCCAGTTATCAGAAAAATCAATCAGCATATAATTTGAAAAATAAGCTATCAGGATTCCTATAACAATAGTAAGTTGATTTACGGAAACAAGCCTGCCACGCATATTAGCCGGTGATATTTCCGAAATAAAAAGAGGTGACAATATTGAAGCCATACCGACGCCTATTCCTCCAAGCATTCTGAAAAGTACAAATGCTTCAATATTATTGGCAAAAGCACATCCGAGAGCTGAAATCAAAAATAAAAATGCTGATATAATCAGAGAATATTTTCTGCCGAACCTATCCCCCATGTATCCTGCAATACAACATCCTCCCATACATCCAATGAGTATACTGGCGACAACCCATCCTTTAGAAATTACATTCAGGTTAAACACCTCTGGTTTTTCAATAAATTCAATCACGCCCGAGATGACAGCCGTGTCAAAACCGAATAATAAACCACCCAGTGCGGCAGTTAATGATACTAAAAAAATATAAGGCCTCATAATATTTAATATTTATCAATTGTTTCAAACATTGCAATAATATTTTCAGGCGGAACATTGGCAAGGATATTATGAACCTGCTGAAAGACAAAGCCGCCGTCTTTATGCCATACGTCAAGCATCTCTTTTGTATGCCTTGCAACTTCCTGAGGTGTGGCGCCGGCCAGCACAGATTGTGTATCACATCCTCCGCCCCAGAATGTAAGCCGTTTGCCGTATTTCTCTTTCAATACTTTCGGTTCCATCCCTGTACAGCTGATCTGGACGGGGTTAACAGCATCCAATCCAGCATCAATAAAGTCTTCAAGAAACATTTCAATTCCTCCGCATGAATGAAGGTTGATTTTCACGTGGGGTGCAAGTTCTTTTACCCTGCACCACATCTTCTTATGATACGGCTTATAATATTCCCTGTACATCTCCGGTGATATAAGCGGGCCTGTTTTTCCACCCAGGTCATCCCCGAATCCAATAACATCAATATATTGTCCTACTGCACCCAGCCATTTTTCAAGGTTTTTAAGGTGAATGTTGCAGAGTTTTTCTGACAGGTTAAGTATTGTGTCAGGATATAAGCTCATATACATAAGGTAATTATCCATACGAAACAGGAACTGAGGTATCTCAAACATATTTCCGCCAAACAGACCCATAATAGCCCTGTCTGTTGATTCCCGCAGTTTTTTTGCCTTATCCGCCATTTCTTTTAAACCGGCATCATCCATTTTGATATGTGCCCCCGGATGCGGCACCCCAGTCCATATAGTATTTCCCAGTATATCTTCAAGATCGCTGAAATCTTCAACGGAAGGGTCCCTGTCCATTAAAGGGAAATGTGTCTGTTCAAAATACAGACAGCCTTTTTTCTGAACCCCCAGTTCAATGCCGTCAGCAGAATATATAAACCAGTCATCACCTTTTTTTTCTATGTTGATATAATATGGTATTTTGCATGGTGTTCCGTCAGGCAATTCCCATTCTTTCCAATCTTTCTCTTCGGTGCAAAAAGCCCTCCCCATTTCTATCGTATCTATTCCCAGCCTGTCAAGTACAGGTGTTTCTGCTATTGCCAGTTGCTGAACCATGTCATAAACATAAACATCACCAGATGTTATACCAAGAGCTTTTTTCAGTCTGGCGTAAGCAATGGCTGAAATCCCTGAAGAACGGTGCCCTCCCATATCAACAGCAATCCTGTCGGGCTCTTTATGATTCAATGATGCAAGTATTTTTTCTCTTGAGGTCATAAATAAAACTTCATTATTATCAAAGCCAAATATACTGTAAGTAGTCTTAATTCCTAAAATATTTCAAAATATTTTTCAAAAACTCCGAACTCCAAACTCCAAACTCTGAACTTCACTTTAGATACTTTACCCTTTTGTAATAACATTTCGCATCTTCTTTTTATACACTTCACTGATTTTTTTCTCATTATTATTAAGATATATTATCTTTGTCAGTAAAATTATAAAACCCATATATTAATAAAATTTAAATCAAATGTTTGATCCAAAAATTTATTCTGAGAGAAGAAACCGTCTGAAAAAAAAGATCAGTAACGGTTTAATATTAATACCGGGGAATTCCGATTCACCCATGAATTATCCTGCAAATCCTTATCATTTCAGGCAGGACAGTTCATTCCTGTATTTTTTCGGGTTAGATTATCCGGGGTTGGCCGGAGTTATGGATGCTGAATCAGGAATAGATTACATTTTCGGAAATGATGTTGATATTGACGATATTATATGGATGGGCCCACAGAAGACAATTAAGGAAAAAAGTATTGATGTAGGCGTTGAAAACACAGCTCCTTTTGACAAACTGCAGGAATTCCTGAACGAAGCAAAACAGAAAGGAAGAAAAATCCACTTTCTGCCTCCATACAGGGCTGAAAATAAAATTTTACTGAAAAATCTGCTGGGAATACCTGCAGAAGAATTAAAAAACAATGCATCTGTTGAATTGACCAAGTCGGTAGTGGATTTAAGATCAGTTAAAGACATAGGTGAGATAGCAGAGATAGAAAAAGCATGCAAGATAGGCTATGAAATGCATATCATCGCTATGAAAATGTGCAGTCCCGGGAAATATGAAAGAGAGATTGCAGGAGCTATTGAGGGTATTGCTTTATCTAACGGAGGGATGGTGTCTTTTCCCGTGATACTTACACAAAACGGAGAAACACTTCATAATCATTATCACGGCAATATTCTGCAGGAAGGTAACCTCATGCTGACAGATGCAGGGGCGGAAACATCCATGCATTATGCTTCCGATTTTACCAGGACTATACCCGTAAATGGTAAATTCTCACAAAAACAGAAAGAAATTTACGAGATAGTGCTTAATGCCAACAATACATCTACTGAAGCTACAATGCCGGGAGTAACATACCAGAGCATACACCTGATTGCCGCAAAAACCATCGCACAGGGATTAAAAGACCTGGGGCTGATGAAAGGCGATGTTGACGAGGCCGTTAAAAACGGAGCCCATGCATTGTTTTTCCCTCACGGGCTCGGGCACATGATGGGGCTCGACGTTCATGACATGGAGGACCTGGGAGAAAATCTTGTAGGCTATGACGAAGAAACAAAAAGGATTGACCAGTTCGGCACAGCATATTTAAGGATGGGAAGAAAACTCCAGCCGGGATTTGTAATAACAAACGAGCCGGGTATCTATTTCATCCCTGCCCTTATTGACAAATGGCAAAACGAGGGCACGAATAAAGACTTTATAAACTTCGAAAAAGTCAATGAATACAGAAACTTCGGAGGGATAAGGATTGAAGACGACATTCTTGTTACAGGAGACAGCTGCCGCCATCTTGGCAAACGCCTTCCTGTTACAATAAAGGATATTGAAAAAATTATGGAATAAATATTATACAAAAACAAAAAAAATTATATAAATTTGTATTTATAATTATTAAAGTTAAATATTAACTAAAACATTTAAAATTATGAAAACCTTAAAAATTACCTTGTTTGCTTTGCTTATTTCATCAGTTGGATTCGCACAAATGGACACATGTGACTTTTATTCATTTCAGAGTTCAGCACCTTGCGGAGGTTCGACTGAATACAATTTTGGTTTCGATGCTAATAGTTATAATGGTTCGTTTTACATCTGGAATTATGGAGATGGAACGCCAGATACCACTTTATATGATTTTTATTCAGATCATACTTTTATTAATCCTGGAACTTATACCGTAACTCTTAAAATTATATATATTGGAGGGGACACTTGTTCAGTAAGTAAAGAAATCACAACCAAAGAAAAATGTGATTTTGATATATTTCAATATGTTGGCAAAAAATATACTTTCATTAACAATATTGTATATAATGATTCTATTTTATGGGAAATCGGAGATTCAATATTTACTACTTGTCCAGAATGTAATACAAATTACTATGGCAGTATAGATTATTGTTTTCCTGATTACGGAACTTATCCTGTATCTATTACGGTTTATCAGCCTGGTGCTGTAGCGCCATGGGATTCCTGCTGCCAGTTTAACACAAACCTTAATGTTGAACCCGAAGATTGCGATGCATTTTTTACCTACGAAAAAACTGAAGATGATTCAATTTTAATCCAAATCCCTTCTATGATGTGTGAAAAAAGTAATGGCGATTTTTTTAATAATTATCGTTTGACTTTCTATTCACTTAATGACACTAATTCATTTGTATTTGACACTATTCTACCATGGAATGATTTCTGTTTTAAATACAAATACTTACCGACATCTCAACCTCCTTATCATATTACTTTAATAAAACATAAAATAGGAGGGGAATACTATTGTACACCTTATGAAACTATCTGTATTGATACTATAACCCGTTTTAGAGAGAATTACTGTAAGGCAGAATTTAAATATAAAGAAATTGATAACCCTGACAGCCTGCCTATGTTCTGGTTTAATGCTGATTATAATGAAGGTAATCAGAATATATATCAGTGGGAATTTGACGATGGGACTCCTGTTATTGAAGGCATAGACCCTGTTCATGTTTTTCCGGGAGACGGCAGTTATAATGTATGCCTGACTGTTTATAATATGCCAGCAACACATCCTGACACAATATGTTCAGATGTTATCTGTAAGGTTGTAAATGTCAGCAACAGCGATGTAAAATGTGTAGCAGACTTTGAAGCAGTTCAGTCAGAATCTTCAAAGTATATATATCATTTTACGGCAAATACGACAGTGGGTAATCAGGATAAATATACATGGGACTTCAAACTGGGAGACGGGTTTTCATATTATCCTATAGATACAATTATAGATTACGGTTCTGTAGATACTGTTTACAATATCTGCCTGGCGGTTGAAAATACTTCAGACGGGTGTCAGGATACCATTTGCAAAACTATAATGTTAGGAGATCCATTGCCAATAGATTCTCTTGAAAATACGGTGGATACATGTATAATTTCTCTAGTAGTCGATTCATTTTACATATATGATGTGGTGGAAGATAGTATTAACACAGACTCTTCTTATGTAATATGGGCAATAGTACTTGAGAACGGAGATATTATACAAATACCTTCTGAATATTATTTTCCGGTACCCGGGGTGTATTATGTTGAACTTATAATACATTGCGGCAAAGATCAAAGTACATCAGTAGGGGGTAAAGTCTTAATAAGAGATAACCCAGGTATTGTTAATAGCATTAATAATCACAACAACAAAGAAGCGGATGTTTATATATATCCGAATCCTGTAAACGATAAACTGAATATATCTGTTAATACAGAAAATAGTACAAAAGCTGATATACAGATATTGAATTCCGTGGGACAGATCATCTCCAGCAAAAAATATACTTTCAGCAATGGTATGAACATGATAACTTTTAATATTAATGACCTTGGGTGTGGATTATACTTTGTAAGGATTAATACAAATAATGAAATTATTGTCAGAAAGTTTGTAAAATAAAATATAGTTGAAAAATAAATATAAATTTAACCCTATAAATCTATGAAAACACTAAAATTAACCTTATTTGCTTTGTTTATCTCATCAGCCGGGTTTGCACAATGTTATAGTTATTTTACATTTCAGTCAGGCTGTAATAATCTGGATTATGAATTCCGGAGAGATGATTATGTCCCAAATCCGAATGATTCTCTTTTCTGGAATTTCGGAGATAGCACAGGTATAGTTTTCACAAAAGATTCTATTACTGTTCATCATTTTGCTCATCCCGGGATTTATACTGTATCTCTTACAGTTAAAAATTACCCGGATTCTTGCTCAAACATTAATTACAATGTTTATGTAGGAAACAGATGTGATTTTGGTGCGGCACCATATCAGCCCATAGAGATTTGTAACCAAAATCCGATTTTTGAATATATCCTTTTTTCAGATGGATATCGTCAGGATGACACCCTTTACTGGAATTATGGAGATGGCTCAAATGAAGAAATGGCCTTAAACCCTTCTACCCCTCACATTTTCCCTCATATCGGAAAGTATCAGGTACACCTTATGGT
>CAZSJF010000021.1:10943-16221 GCA_964606705.1 uncultured Bacteroidales bacterium | reverse complement strand
TGTGTTGGGTGTGTTTGGTTTTTTTTTTCCAACTTCTGCACATCACTTGTTGTGGGAAGTTTGCAACTTCGCACGGAGTAAAAGTTAACCTGCGGCAAACGTTAAAGAGTAAAAGAAGAGGCACAAACTTTCGTTTGTTTGATTTATCATTTATCTACGGACAAGTTTTTAGGGATTAACTTCGTTGATCCCGTTGAGGGGGGCTTCATCAAAACAAAAATCCTCACTGCGTTCGGATGTTTTTTTATTTTGATGGCGCGAGCTCCATGAAGCTTCAGCGTAGTGGAGCGGAGAAGGAGGGATTCGAACCCCCGGTACGCTTTTGGCATACACACACTTTCCAGGCGTGCACCTTAAACCACTCGGTCACCTCTCCTTATATTTCAAAAAGCTAAATTAAAAAATTTTATGTTAAGTTCCTATACTCTGAACAATTCTTTGGCGTTTGCTGTTGTTGCTTCTGCAACTTCTTCCTTTGTCATCTGTTTTATTTCCGCTATTTTTTCTGCGATATAATGCAGATAAGAAGGCTCATTCCTTTTTCCTCTGTGAGGGGCAGGTGTTAAATAAGGAGCATCTGTTTCAAGCAGTATATGTTTGATGTCTGTCTGCTTCACCACTTCAGCTAATCCTGAATTTTTGTATGTAACAACACCTCCTATGCCGAGTTTAAAGCCGAGTTTTATGGCCTGTTCCGCTTGCTTTACATTTCCGCTGAAACAGTGAAATACACCTGTCAAATCCGGATTATTTATCTTTTCGATTATATCAAGCAGTATGTCTGTTGAATTTCTTGAGTGTATAACTACAGGCAGATTGTATTTTACCGCCAGTTCTGCCTGATGCAGAAATGCTTCTTCCTGTTCTTTTGAAAATGTTTTATCCCAGTACAGGTCAATACCTATTTCGCCGACAGCATAAAATTTTCTTTTATCAAGCCATTCTTCAACGGTTTTCAGCTCATCCCTGTAATTTGCTTTGACATCAGTGGGGTGCAATCCTGTCATAGGAAAGCAGTTCTGAGGATATTCATCGCACAGGTCAAGCAGGCTTTTTATGGAATGACTGTCAATATTAGGCAAAAGAAGATACTTTACTCCTTTGTCAACAGCCCTTTCAACAACCTGTTTCCTGTCGCTGTCAAAATCACTCAGGTAAATGTGCGAGTGTGTATCACATAAAATCAAGGTGCCGGAAGTTTAATTTTGAAAAATTAAAATTTCATGTTAACTGCTTCTACCGACTTGATTTCGGGCACTGCTTTTTTAACAGCGGCTTCCACACCCTGCTTGAGAGTTATCATTCCCATGGGGCATGTCGAGCAGGCTCCCTGCAGTTCAACATTAACGACATTGTCATCAGTCAGTCCGATAAACCTGATATTGCCGCCGTCTGCTTCAAGCATAGGCCTTATGCTGTCAATAGCTTTTTTTACCTTTTCCGCTAATTCTTTATTTTCTGCCATTTTTATAAAATTTAATAAAACAAAATTACAATTTTTTTATCTTACGGTTCATGCTTTAGTGTACAAATCTATCAACCCTTCCGGCAGATCGACTTCAATCAGTTTCTTTTTTCGGTCAATTTTTATAATAATTTCATCAACCATAGGAATAAGAATTTCCCCTGATTTATGATCCACCTGCATTATTGACTGATAAGCATTATCAATTATACCTTTCAGTTTGCCTATATTTCCGTGCTTTACATCAACAACATCAAATCCCGTAATCTGTTCATTGACAGGCATTTTATCCTGCTGCGGTATACTGTCAGACGGAACAAAAATCTGTTTTTTTATAAGCTTTTGTGCTTTTTCAACAGAATCAACATCATGGAACTTTGCTATTGCTTTATTGCCGGGGGTGATGCGTAATGAGTCAATGAAAAAAGGAATATAGCTTTCATTTATCTCAATGAAAACCGCTTTCAGCTTTTCGTAAATGTCAGGATTATCAGTATCCAGAAGAATAACAACCTCTCCTTTATACCCGTGCATCTTTGTTATTCTACCTAAGAAATAATATTCTTCTTTATTCATTAGGTGTTTCGGGTGTTTGTCTTATTCTTCTTTTTTTTCTTCTTCAGGATTCTCTGCTGTTTTCTCTTCGGGGTTTTCTGCGGGTTCTTCCTTTGTTTCTTCAGCAGCTTCTTCAACAACTTCTTCTTTGATCTCTTCCTGTGGTTCTTCAGTTTTTACTTCTGAAACAGTTTCCTCCGGTTGAACGGCATTAACTTCCATCTGTGGTGTTTTCTGCGGGGCGGCTTCTGCTGATACTACTCCTGATTCAGCTTCTTCCTTGGCTTTCAGCGCTTTTTCTGCTGCTTTTTCTCTCTTTTCAGCCAATGCCTTTGCTCTTTCCTCATTGATCTTTGATTCGGCATCTTTACGTTTCTTTTCGGTATTTCTCAGATCTGTAAGGTGCTGATTGGCTTTCTGCGAAACTTTTGCTTCTTTTTCCTTCACCCATATTTCAAATTTGGCTTCGGCCTGCTGTTCTGTCAGGACACCTTTTTTAACACCTTTTATCAGGTGGTTTTTATACATAACCCCTTTATAAGAGAGGATTGCCCTTACAGTATTTGTGGGCTGTGCACCTTTGTTAAGCCAATCAATGGCTTTGTCAAAATCTATATCTATTGTAGCAGGAATGGTCAATGAGTTGTACGCGCCAATCTTTTCTATATATCGCCCGTCACGTGGTGCACGACCATCTGCTATCACTATATGATAAAAAGGCATTCCCTTTTTACCATATCTCTGTAATCTGATTTTTGCTGGCATTTTTAATAAAATTTAATTTAACTTATTTGTTTTTTGAAAAAGAGTGCAAATATCAGACATTTTTTGATAATTAAAAAATTTAAAGCCTTATTTTTTTGTTTTCCTCTATCAGTCAATGGGTATGTCAGCTTTTTTCTTATGATAAATTTATTTATTAACAATCACTTTTTCAATGTATGTTTTAATTAATTTTACAGTTCCGGTTGAAATTATACATATAAAAGTTTCATAATACATGTTTTTTATGCGTTTTGCATTAATATTTTAGTTTAATATGTCAGGCTTTACACATCTACACGTACATACCCAGTTTTCGATACTTGATGGTGCTGCAGGCATAGAAGCATTGTTTGAAAAGGCAAAAAACTGCGGCATGAAATCGCTGGCGATCACTGACCACGGTAATATGTACGGTGTCCTGAAATTTATAGGTGATGCTAAAACGTATGGCATAAAACCGATAATCGGATGTGAATTGTATGTTGCCAGGAAAAGCCGTTTTGACAAAAAAACAAAGGAAGACAGAAGCGGAAACCACCTCATCCTGCTGGCAAAAAATCATACAGGATATAAGAACCTGTCCAGGCTCTCATCCCTGGGTTTTCTGGAAGGATTTTACTATACACCCAGAATTGACAAGGAATTGCTGAAACAATACAGCGAGGGGCTTATAGCACTGTCTGCATGCCTTGGAGGTGAAATACCCGGTGCGATCATCAATCACGGGGAAAAAGAAGCGGAAAAAGTCCTGAATGAATACCTTGAGATTTTCGGCAGCGACTTCTATCTTGAGATGCAGAGAAACGGCCAGAAGGAGCAGGATGAAGTCAACAAAACCATTGTTAAACTGGCAAGTAAATATAATGTAAAGGTTGTCGCGACAAACGATGTACACTTTATCAATGCCTCCGATGCCGAAGCACATAATATCCTGATATGCCTTAACACGGGAAAAGATATTGATGAAGAAAAAGACATGGTTTATACGGGCCAGGAATTCCTGAGAACCCCTGAGGAAATGCTTGAAGTGTTCTCCGATGTCCCTGATGCGTTGAGTAATACCCAGGAAGTTGTTGACAAAATAGAAGTGTTTGACCTTACAAGGAAAGTTATTCTCCCTGTATTTCCTATACCCGGAAACTTTTCATCAGAAAGTGAATATCTGCACCACCTCACTTATGAAGGGGCAAAAACAAGGTATCCTGAACTTAATGATGAAGTAAAACAGAGGATAGAGATAGAGCTGAACATTATTAAAAATATGGATTTTGCAGGATATTTCCTTATAGTGCAGGATTTTATCAATGAAGCCAGGAAAATGGGCGTTGTCGTAGGGCCGGGAAGAGGCTCTGTTGCAGGCTCTATCATTGCATATTGCATAGGCATTACCAACATTGACCCTATAAGATATAATCTGCTTTTCGAACGTTTCCTCAACCCTGAAAGAATATCAATGCCTGACATAGACATTGATTTTGATGACTACGGGAGAGAAAAAGTGATTAATTACGTTGTACAGAAGTACGGTGAGAAAAAAGTTGCGCAGATCATCACTTTCGGTACGATGGGTGCAAAAAGTTCCATCAGGGATGTGGCAAGGGTGCTGAAACTCCCTCTCTCCGAATCTGATAAGCTGGCAAAATTGGTTCCTGACGGGCAGGGCGTAACTCTTAAACAGGCTTATAAAGATGTACGGGAGTTATATGACGCAAAGATAAACGGCTCGCAGCTTGTAAACAAGACCCTGACATTTGCCGGGATACTCGAAGGCTCTGCAAGGCATACCGGAACTCATGCATGCGGGGTTATCATCGGCCCTGATGATCTGATAGAACATATTCCTCTGTGCACATCCAAAGATTCCGAACTGATGGTTACGCAATATGAAGGCAAACTCATAGAAAAGGTGGGTATGCTGAAAATGGATTTTCTGGGATTGAAAACACTGACCATCATCAAAGATGCTGTTGACAGCATATACGAACGCCACAATGTTCAGATAGACACTGACAACATACCGCTTGACGACAAAAAAACTTTTGAACTGTACCAGAAGGGCGATACCATAGGCACTTTCCAGTTTGAATCTGAAGGGATGCGCATCCATCTGAAAAACCTTAAGCCTAATAATATTGAAGAGCTTATAGCAATGAATGCATTGTACCGCCCCGGCCCTATGGAACACATACCAAAATTCATCAGCAGGAAGCATGGCAGGGAAAAGATAGATTACCCTCACCCGTGGCTTGAAGAAATTCTCAAACCGACGTATGGCATAATGGTTTATCAGGAACAGATAATGCAGGCTGCACAGATACTCGGCGGGTTCTCTCTCGGCGGAGCAGATATACTGCGGAGAGCTATGGGTAAGAAAGATATGAAGGTCATGGAAAAACAAAAGGAAGCTTTTGTTAAAGGTGCAGAGAAAAAAGGTATTCCGGCAGAGAAAGCTTTAAAGATTTTTCAACCAAAAAACCAAACACACCCAACACA